>NZ_JBHILZ010000030.1:0-6713 GCF_042193725.1 Bartonella sp. OT172YNZD
ATTATAAGTCGTATCAGTAACATCGCCATCTTTTGTGAAGCTCTTAACCATGAAGGTAGGAGCTGTCCAAACTCCATCCGCATAGCTAGCACTACCACCTAATGACGAAGCAACACGGCTTCCCAATGCATGAAGCTGATTACCAGCTACAGCATCGCTTGAACCAGCATTAATGTCTCCATTCGTAAGTGACGTTATCTTACTGCTGCTTTTCTCTTTGCCATGCTGTGCAACGAAGGCATTATCTCTATCGCTCCAGTTCAAAGAGTCACTTTTCGCGTCTGCAACCTCTTTGGTAATTTCATCCTTAATATTCTCGAATTTATCTTTAACTTTTTCGAATGAAGTACCAACACCGGTAAAGGCAGAAGCAACATCATTATAAGTCGTATCAGTAACATCGCCATCTTTTGTGAAGCTCTTAACCATGAAGGTAGGAGCTGTCCAAACTCCATTCTCATACTTAGCGTTACCGCCAAAAGACTTCGCAACCTCGCTGCCCAGTGAATAAAGCTGAAATCCATTCACCGCTTCAGTTGAAGTTTTTGAAATCTCGCCAGCAGAAACATCTAAAAGCAACCGAGCTTTACCCTCACTATTCATAAAACTTATTTTAGTTAATGGTGAGTTAGCAGAAATAGTTATTGTCCCTCCACCATTTGCCCGATCTAATCCACGAGGTAAGTGACTTATAAAAGGAAAGCTGTCTGTACCCTTATGCTGATCATCATTTTGAGATAGATTATCTCGTTTCTCCCCAATAGCATGGTTTTCTTTTGTCTCCACAATCTGACGATCAAAACCTGTAAAAGCACTCTTAACGCCAGAAACTGCATCTACTATATTCTTGGAAGTTTCCCTCCCCGCAAATGCAATATCAAAAGCAGTTTTAATCTGAAACTTAATATTAGATCTTAAGTTCTTTGAGGAATCTTCACCCCCCATAAATACAGAACCACTATCTGTATACAATTTACTGTCAACTATATGGGCTGGTGGAATAGCTTTAAGCACAGTTGTACCACCACCAAAATCATTTGGTATGTTATTAAAAATCTGAGTATTAGCAGAAACAGGAGAAATACTTGATAAAAAGATAATCACTAAAGCAACAGAAAGCGCTTTAAGAAAAAGTAATCGATAAAGCGAGCAAGGATCTTTAAAATCACTCACCACTTGCGCTTTTGATGTGATATATAGCTTTTTCATAACAAATTCTCCAAGTAAGAAAAACATTTTAATAACATTAAAAAGACACATTTCAGCGCTATGAGCGTTTAAGGATGTGTTTTTTTCTTGTTCTTTATAAAATTTAGTTTTTTCGCAGAAACAGACAGAGGTGATTAGAACTCCTAGGGTGGTTGTGTTTAGCCTTGATTAATAATTAAATTAGTGAAATTTATTTTTTCTATTTTTAAGCAGAGTGTTATTTCTGCGAAAAAGTTTCTGAATTTGAGGATAAGGAAAAGATATAGAAGGCGTTTTTCCGCGCTATTGCTAGGTATGTGGGATTAAGAAGCAATAAAATATTTATTGCGGAAAAAGGTTAAGTGATTGGCGAGCGCTTTAGAGTGGTTTTTGTGGGGATTATTGCGCTTTTATCGTAAGAATGAGCAGTGTACTCTCCAGCCTTAGAGTTATTTCTCTTGAAGAGCTTTAAAATAGGGTGATTATAGCTGTGTGATTTTTTCATAATTCTTCGCACCTCCCTTTGCGATAAATCTTTTTATTTTTATTGGAATGAGTCTTACCAGTGACTCTCTTATTCTTTTATAGACTATTAAAAAAATAGCAAGAAGAAAATGAATTTAATTATTTTTACATAATGAGTCTTTCAGATTTATGCAATCATGAAATATCCAGTTTTAAAATTCATAGATTCATTGCATGCGTTATAGTATATAGCCAGGTTTTGTTTTATAGTTTGTTTGAGGGATACCGTTTTGACCAAAATGAGTCTTACTGATAATTGCGGCTACTTCATACCTCATGATTGCTACCGCTATGTACAGAACAAATAAATAATAAAATAGGATTTTGGATTTTTTTTAAAACGTATCCCCTAATGGATATTTTCTATCAATGAAATTATAGAACATATACCTTTAAACTATGGTACGATTACGCATTATATCAATTTACCTTAGATACATTACTATGCATTTATAAACTCTTTTTAAAGTGCTTCACTTTTCACTAAAATCAATCTCACTAAGATTATTACTATAGGACACATTGTTATATGACTTTATAATTATACTACTCTATGACTTTTTCTGTAAAATATTACTTCTCTATAATGTAAAATTTTGCCCTTGTCTGAATAGACAAGGGCAAAATTTTCGTTAAATTGCAGTTTTTTGTATTATATGGTGTTATTTTAATTTCAGAGTTATTCCACCACCTACTCCCCACTGACCTCCAGCACTGGTTGCTGATAGATTAGAACGAATCTTGCCATCTTCAGACGTATAACCTGCACCAATAGCGAAGGCAGATTGGCCACGCCACAAACCGCCACCAAATGAAACGCTCAAAGAGCCTGGATCGTCGAAGTAACGTAAGTTAGACACTGCTAAACCAATCGCTGCTGCTTGCCTTGCCTCTTTGCGCACATTCTGAATATCATAACTCAGTGCTTCAAACTTCATATCGGTATAAGCTTTCGCCTCGTTAAGAGCTTTATCGACTCGATTGTCCGTATACTCTTGCGTATTATTAAGAACAATCTCCATCTGCTTATCGGTATAATCATGTAACTGACCACCATTTACTGCGTACTTAGAGCCTTCTTTAATTTCGCCACCAGCTACATTATTTATCAAAACAGGTTCATCTTCTTTTTCACCTTTTAGAGTGATCTTATCGGTTTTCTCTCCACTCTCTTTATCAACATCATAGCTAACCGCAAGATCCACCTCGTCTATGTCACTCTCCTCCTCATCCATGACAATATCGACCTCATCTAGGGCACGAGTTAAGTTGCTCCTAAAAGGAAAGCCTTCTGTAATATTATTATCACTCCCATTTTGAGCTTCCTTATTTTTTTCACCAATAGCAGCGTTATTCTTTATATCAACAATCTCATGATTCAGACCTGTAAGAGCACTATTAACGCCAGCAAATGCATCCGCGACACTACTATACGTTTTCTCAGTCTCATTACCATCCTTATCAAAGGCTTTAACTGTAAAAGTAGGAGCACTCCAGCTTCCATCTTTATCATATCCAGCACCACCACCAAAATAACTTGCAAATGCCTGAGCCATAAAATAAAGCTGAGCACCATTTACTGCTTCGGTCGATGTGGCCGTAAATGCACCACCCTTAACACCAGAGAGAACTCGTGGAGCATTAATACTGTTTGCAATATCTATTCTATTGCCGCCTTTGTTTCCTCCAATCGTGATAAGCCCAGCACTATTTTGCTTAACAAAACTATCACCTGTCACATTTTCGATCTTTTCATTAAGATTCGTGAAAGAACTACTTACGCCAGTAAATGCATCTGCAACAGTTCTATAGTTCTTTTCAGTCCCACTACCATCCTTATCAAAGACTTTAACCGTAAAAGTAGGTGATATCCAGTGTCCATCTTTATCATATCCAGCATCACCACTAAAATAGCCTGCAACTACATTGCTCATGGAATAAAATTGAGAACCATTTATCGCATCAGTTGATGTTGCTGTAATCGAACCAGCATTAACACCGGAAAGAGTCCGTACCGCATTATCAATATTTGCAATACTTACCTTAGTTCCACTTACTTTTCCACCAATGCTAATAAGTCCCGCATCATCTTGCTTAACAAGACTATCACCTGCTGCATTAATGACTATATTTTCAATCTTTTTATCAAGATTCGTGAAAGAACTACTGACACCAGTAAAGGCATCTTCAACAGTTCTATAGTTTTTTTCAGCTCCATTCCCATCCTTGTCAAAGACTTTAATCGTAAAAGTAGGTAATGTCCAGTTTCCATCTTTATCATATCCAGCACCACCGCCAAAAGAGCACGCAACTACAAAACCCGTCATATAAAGCTGGGAACCATTGACTGCATCAGTCGACACTATCCCAATTTTACCATTACCAACACCAGTAAGAACCCGTGCTCCATGAAAAATGTTTGCAATACTTACTTTATTTCCACTTGCTTGTCCACCAATGGTAATAAGTCCTGTACCATCTTGCTTAACAAGAGTATCACCTGTCGCATTAACGACTATATTTTCAATCTTTTTATCAAGATTCGTGAAAGAACTACTGACACCAGTAAATGCATCTGCAACATTCTTATAGTTCTTTTCAGCTCCATTCCCATTCTTATCAAAGACCTTAACCGTAAAAGTAGGAGCACTCCAACTTCCATCTTTATAACCAGCACCACCGCCAAAATAGCCTGCAACGACATTGCTCATGGAATAAAGTTGAGAACCATTTATTGCATCAGTTGATGTTGCTGTAATCGAACCAGCTCTAACACCAGTAAGCGTCCGAACTGCATTATCAACGTTTGCAATAGTTACTTTAGCTCCATTTACTTTTCCACCAATGGTAATAAGTCCGGTACCATCTTGCTTAACAAGACCATCACCTGTCGCATTAACGACTATATTTTCAATCTTTTTATCAAGATTCGTGAAAGAACTACTGACACCAGAAAGTGCATCCGCAACATTATTATAGTTCTTTTCATTTCCATTACCATTCTGATCAAAGACTTTAACTGTAAAAGTAGGAGCATTCCAGTTTCCATCTTTATAGCCAGCACCACCGCCAAAAGAGCTCGCAACCCCAGCGCCCAATTTATAAAGCTGGGAACCATTGACTGCGTGATCCGATGTTGCGTTAACCAAACCATCACGAACACCAGTAATGAACCGCGTCTCACGAGAATTATTTGCAACGTTTACTATATAACCCCCCTTTTTCGCACCAATTGTAATAGTCCCTACTGCATCTTGCTTAACAATCATATCAGACAAGATTGTATTAATTTTATTATTAATTTCTCTCTGAAATATCCCCCAAGTATTTCCCCAACCCGCAAACGCATTATTAACGGCTGTTCCAACCTCAAGTTTAATAGTATTTCCCATATTGGCTTCTAAACCTTTGAATTGATTCTCTACCCCTATAAACGCAGAGCCAACATCTCTATACACGTTCCCGTCAATTATATAGGTTGGGGCAACACTTTTAAGTACATCTGCACCACCACCCAAATAGTCTGATATATTATTAAAAGCCCAACCAGTAGCAGAAACAGGAGAAGCACTTGATAAAAAGACAGCCACTGAAACCAATGAAAGCGTTTTAATAAAAGGTAAACCATAAGGCGAACAAGAATTTTTTAAATTACTTATTTCTGGCGTTTTTGATGTGATATGCTTTTTTTTCATAATAAATTCTCCAAGTAAGGAAAACATCAAAAAGACATATTCTGGTATTAGTGGATTACAGAAATTGTCTTTTTATTGTTTTATAAAAGATTAGGGTTGTGATAATGGGAAAAAGGACTATCTAAAATGTCAATGAGATTGTGATTAGCATTGATTGATAGGATTGATAAGCCTTTCGTTTTTTGCTCATTTAAGGGGGCGCTTTTTTTTGTAAAAAAGTTTTGAGATTCGGGACTGAAAAATGAGATAAACGTAGAAAAAACATATTTATGCGCTATTGTTAAGTGTGATGTGTGTGAAAGGCAATAAAAGATGTTTATTGCAACAGAGAGTTGGGTTTTTAAGGTGTTTTTGTGAGGTTACTGCACTATTGTGAAATAAGTGAGATATTCCTAAGCTTTAGGATTGTATCTTTTAACGTGCTTTTAGATATGATGGTGGTGATTGTGTGTTTTTTCATAATTTACCGCACTCCCCTTTTGCGAAAACTTTTTTATTGGAGTATTTTTTAACGAATCATCTATTTTCTATAGACTATTAAGAAAAATAGCAAGAAGAAAGTGAAATTAATTATTTTTATATAATGATTCTTTCTGATTCATGAAATAGTTCTAAAATTCACAGCTTCATTGTTTGATCTGTAAGCTTTTATAGGAGTTTTGGTGCCTCGTTGTATTTTAGATGTTTCCATTTTAATCGAAGTGATTCTTACTTGATCGTTGCCGCTTCTGTATACAAAACAAATAAATGAGAAATGTTTTTTTCATTTATTTAGGAATATTTATCTCTCAATGGATATTTCTATTAATAAAATTATAAAATCTACACTATTAAAATTATTGTGCGATCACACATTCCTATTAATTTCTATAAAAACATTACTCTGCGTTGGTAATTTTTTTGTTAAAGTGCTTCCTGTATAAAATATTCCAAATATAAAATTTTCGCCCTTGTTCTCATCAAACAAGGGCAGATGTATTTTTTATTGTCAATTCAGCGTTAAGTTTACTCCTGCACTTACCCCCCAGTGTCTTCCAGTACTCGTAACAGATACATTCGAGCGAATATTTCCATCTTCAGATGTATAACCAGCTCCAATGGCAAAGGCGGATTGACTGCGCCATACGCCCGTTCCAAATGAAACACTCAACTTCCCTGGTGTATCGTTATAACGTAAACCAGCCACCGCTAGACCAATAGCTGCTGCTTGTCTTGCTTCTTTGCGAACATCCTCAATGGCATAATTCAAAGTCTCAAACTTCATATCTGTATAAGTCTTCGCCTCATTAACACCATCATTGACAA
>NZ_JBHILZ010000031.1:0-6649 GCF_042193725.1 Bartonella sp. OT172YNZD
GGACCAAAAATGAACGAACCAAGTGCGACAAGACCTACCTTAAAGACGGTTATTTCACCAATCAATGGCTCTAGCCAGCGAAACCAGCCTTTAATTCTCTCTGTAAGATCACTGATGCCTTTTCTCAAATCAGAGGTAGGATTAAGCAAATCATTAAAGACTTTTTTTACGCTTTTAGCCCATCCAGCAACGGTTGTTTGGATGAGGTTGCGGTTTTCATCAATCAGGCGAGAAAAACCATCAATCATATCATTGATGACAGGCATGAAACGCGCGCCAATAAAACTCGCGATACCGCCTATTTTTTTCTTAAAGGCTCCCATTTTGTCACTTAAATCTGCGGCATAGCGTGCAACATCGGCACCTATCAGCCATTTTCCTTTCCGCGCCTTTGCAAACAGCTCTTTAATGGGTGCCATCCCTTGCGCAA
This sequence comes from Bartonella sp. OT172YNZD, assembly GCF_042193725.1. Lineage (NCBI taxonomy): Bacteria > Pseudomonadati > Pseudomonadota > Alphaproteobacteria > Hyphomicrobiales > Bartonellaceae > Bartonella > Bartonella sp. OT172YNZD. The sequence continues at coordinate 431 of NZ_JBHILZ010000031.1, forward strand.
GCATGGTCGCCATTTCTTTACCATCGCCCCCAAACAGCAGAGCAGCAATATGCTGTCTTTGTGCTTGGCTTTTCATCTGACTCATCTTGTCGGTAATTTCTTCTAACAAGACAGAAGTGGATTTGAGTTTTCCAGAAGTGTTTTTGACAGAAATGCCAAGTGCTTCAAAGCCCATCATGCCTCTTTTTTGTCCAGCATAGGCTTGTGCTGAACGCCTATTTAAAGTTGCTAGAGATTGTTGAAAAAGTTCAGCAGAAGTGCCTGAATTATCGGCTGCATCACCCCATAATTGAAGTGATGCAACACTCATATTTAAATGCCGTGATGCGTGATAAAAACTATCGCCCAGATGCATGGTTTTCATGGTGAGGGCGGTTACACTTGCCACAAGACCGCCACCAGCAAGCCCTAAAGCACCAGTAAAGACCGAAGCACGGCTTGCCGCCGTGCCAAGAGCACTTTGAACACCTTTCAAACTTGACGTCATGTTTTTGACGGCAGCAGAAAAGCGCGGAATACTCAACCTCAGTGAGAGTGTTTTTGACAATGTATCGAATTTTTTTTGAAGATGTTTGAGAGGTGCGGTGAGTTTGTCTTCAAGAGATAATCTCACCTTTGCATCAGCAACTTTTTCACTCATTTTGTCTTATACCTTTCTGCTGCTTGATTTCGCCAAAAGACCAATTCTTCCAGTTCCATTTCCATCATGTCTGAAAGTGGCCAATGAAAAACAATGGCAATATCAGCTATGAGTTTCGCGGCAGTTTCGCAGTCTTGGAAGCCCGCCGACTTGAAAAAAAATCTATAATCTCACGAATATCTTCCATGTCATAATGATCAATTTCCTCAACGGCATCTATGGGCCAGCCAGAAAGGCGTGAAGTAATGAATTCTAACTGATCAGCATCGTCTTCCTTAAAGGTCGCTTTTAAATCTTTATATTTCGGGCGCCGTAAGTTGATTTCGGTATGCTCTTTTCCTTCAAAGGTAATCGGTACAAGTAATTTATGTGTAATGCTTGTTTGTACTGTCATTTTTATAATCCTAAGTTTTCTCTATGATCTGCTAATTGATTGACGCCATTGAATTTTCTGATGAGGTTTGGGACGTCTATCTCAACGATTTCAACGTCCTTCTGGACATATTTGAAATATTGCAATGTGAATGTTGCTGTAGAAGTTGCTTTTCCTCCCGGTTGCCACTCTGCCATTTCAAAGCCTTTGCAAAGCCCTCTCATGGTAATAATGATGCCTTCTGCGGGGGTGCCCTGTGCTTGCATTGAACTGCGCAATGAAATGTCGACATCCGTGCGCCCCAACAGTGTCATCAACTCTGGAGAGCAATCAGAAATTGTCATGGTGAGAATGAGAGTTTCAAGACCAAGGTCAACTTCAATAGAGCTATCCATGCCTCCGCCACGATAACTTTCAACAACCAAGTTCAAATTCGGTAATGTTACGCTTTCACATTTTGCTTGATAGGGAATGCCGTCGACAAAAATGTTAAAATATTTCAAAACTCTTGGTAAAATGGGTATGGCCATTAAAAAATCTCCTCTAAGTAATTATTCACAATGCGTGAACGGAACGTGATGTGTTCTGCTGGTGTTGCTGGGGTGAATTCGACATTGAAATAGACTCTGCCGCTTTCAATAGCGCTTGCTGTATTCAACTCTGGATCAGGCGTACAACGCCCACCAAGAATGGCGCCTTGTGCTTTTAAATCACGCAAATAGGCATTGACGCTTTCACTGACATCATGCATGTAAGTTTTTTTGATATTGCGGTCGACAGCCCATAGATGCCCGCGCAAAATGGCGTCATTGATCATATCTGCGGTGCGTACTACCGATAAGAAAGCAAATTTTGTATCGCTTGAAAGGGTGCGATTGCCCCAGAGGCGATAACCATTTTCGCGGATAATTGTTGTGATGTTTTGTTCATTAAGAAGGTTAGCACGGCTTGATCTGTCCCCAATGGAAAAATCAATGGGGCGCGCAGTTCCAACAATGCCATTGATCACTTTGTTTGAAGGTGAATGCCAAAAACCGTGTGTAAAATCAGTTTTGGCAATGACACCTGCAACTGCTGCACTTGCTGGTTCTTCTACGATTTTTCCATCACGATTCACCTTTACAAATGGATCAATAAGAATGGCGCGCTTTGAATCAAAATCCTTTGCTGTGTTAAGGGCTGCTTCATCTGTGCTATTTGGAGCATCAAGCACCACAATAGCACGCAGACGCTCTGCAATGCCAATCAATTCTGCTGCGACGGGGTTGGCAGTTGCATCAGTTTCATTCCCTTCAATACCCACACCGGAAGGGCGCTTATGTGTAAAGCCTGGAGCAATCAGAATGCGTGGTGTTTGTCCTACAATGGATTGTGCTCCAATGAAAGCATGAACGCCTTCATAAGCACCATTTGCGTTTACACCACCTAGAATATTGGTGAGTGTTGCATTTTCGTTGTTACCTTCTTGCACGCGTACGACAACGATAATTGCTCCTACTTGTTTAAAAATAAGATCAAGGGCATTGGGTAGGGTGCCGCGTCTCTTCCCTGTTTTATCCAGTTTAGCGGCTTGTGAAAGAGAGCCGGCTACCAAAACGGGTGTGTTGAGGGGGAATGCTCGGTCATCGGTATCGGGCGCCGTGCCAACAATCCCGATAACGGCAGACTGAACCGCGCGAAGGGGGCGGGTGCAGTCGTCAACCTCGACAACTTCAACACCGTGTAGAAAACCTGTTGCCATACTTTATGCTCCTTTAAATGAGGGGTGAATGAAAATGAATGGGAAAAATGAGAGGTTAAAAGCCGCTCTTGAGAAAGGTTTGTTTTCAACAAGCACTTTCTTTTTATAAATATCTTGACTTGGTACCAAAATGGGACTACAGCTAATAAAAATCAGGATATACTTATGAAAATTGTTAAAATCTCCACACTTCAAACTTTTTGGACTCGATATCCTGATGCTGAACAACCATTAAAAGCATGGGTAGATGAAGCTAAAAACGCACAATGGCGTTCTCCTCATGACATTAAAGAGAAATATAAAAATGCAAGCATATTAAAAAATAATCGTGTTGTTTTTAATATTAGAGGTAATGACTATCGTTTAATTGTTTCAATTTTTTATCCGGCAGGTTGGCTTTATATAAAATTTATAGGAACGCATAAACAGTATGATGCGATTGATGCCAATACTGTAGAACTAAAGGAATTTAAGAAATGAATATCAAGCCCATTCGCACTGAACAAGATTATCAAGAAGCCTTAGAAATTGTGTCAGCAATGTTTGATAATCAACCTCAAGAAGGGACTCCCGAATTTGATCAAATGGAGGTTCTTGTATTGTTGATTGAAGCATATGAAGCAGAGCACTATCCTGTTTCTCCTCCTCATCCAATTGAAGCTATTAAATTTAGAATGGAACAAATGAACTTAAGTGCTAAAGATCTTGTTCCTGCGATTGGTCATTTAAATCGCGTTTACGAGATATTGAGTGGTAAAAGAAAATTAACACTGCGCATGATTAAAAATTTGCACCAACAGTTTAATATCCCACTGGAAAGCCTAATAGCTTAGACTTGATTATCTTTCTCTTGTGGTTCTTTTATGTGCTCTACAGGTGCGTCTGTTTCTGCCATTTCAGTAGATGAAAGCTGTTTTGTGCTTTCCTTAACAACGGGAGGAGAGAACACCCCGTCCTTATAAGTCCAACCAATTTGTGCTTCCTTTGAACGGATAGCTTCTCCATCAAAGGTGTGAACATAATCTTTTGATGCGACAATAATATTTGTCACCACACCATTTTCAACAACTGCATATTCCATCAATCTCTCCTATATAAAAAATCTAAATAAGATTGCTCCAGCGCCACCATAACCTTTAGATGATCCTGGAAAATAGCCTCCACCGCCACCGCCGATAGAATTATTCCCATCACCACCATTCCCGCCTTTTCCACTGTAACCTCCTTTTACGATACCATCAGTGGTATGTGTACTCTTAGCACCACCCCCACCACCACCAAAAATAGAATTGCCACCATATCCACCATCTCCTGTTTTTCCTCCATAGCTACCTCCGCCACCACCGTTGAAAGTCGAATCACTTCCATTTGAATTGGGTCTATTAGAATAAGCGCCACCACCATTGCCTCCGCGACCATTACCGTTGTCATCTCCTGGACCTCCATTACCACCACTTCCATCAATTCCTATAGTTCTACCAAGCCCACCTCCACCGGCACGGAGAATTCCTTCAATAATCGTAGTACCACCAGGACCTGTGCCACCACCCCCTCTACCTATTTGAGCCGCTCTCGATTTTTTAAGATCGGATCCTCTGATTTGAACCCGTACGCAACCACCGCCACCACCGCCACCGCTGCGTCCACTACCCCCTCCACCCCAAGCCCATATTTCAATTTTTGTATTATCGGTAACGCCTTCAGGAAATGGAATAGGACCACTTTCTGTCATAAGAATTTCGACGGGTTTTTTGACTAATGAAGCTATTAATTTATCCACTTGCGCCTTGGTATAAACAAGATCTCCATCGACTCTCAAAGGTCCTTTAAGAAAGCTTCCGCTTGTGCTTAAACTTGTCACCGTTTCACCATTATGGATGAGGATAAACGAGGAATTGCCCAATAGCTCCAAATCATCACTCATAGTGACTTTGCTGGTAAATTTATTATAATTCTGCCATTCATTTGGGCTTTTTAGGCGCCCATAGCTTGTGAGATCTTGATTGATCTTGGCTCTAAAATCGTCAAGACCCACGATATCTTCTGTTTTATGTTGGTGCGCACCTAACAGGGAGACAGCACTGCCAAAGGTGAAGTTATTATTGCTTGATTTATAGAGAACATAATTGTTAGCCGCATCTTTTGCCCCCTCGACATCGCTTAAATCGGCAAAAGTGAAGGTTTTATCGGCTGCCATTTTGCCCTTCAAGGCTGCTTCAAGATCTGTGACATCACTTATGCTATGGGTGTGTTGTAAAGGCGCTTTTTCGTCTACCTTTTCCTCAACATCCGCAATGGCTTGATCAATTTTGGTCAAGTTTTCGCGCAAGATTGGGAATTCAGAACTGATAAAACGCCCCTCTTTAGGCAATTCCATGTCGAGTTTTTTGGTTTTGGTCATCTCTCATTTTCCCATTATAATATGCCAGCGCCAAAATCACTCACCATAGACCGAGCTGCTGGTCCGCCGGTAAGCGTGAGTTTTAAGCGCGCTTGTTTGGCGCCTTTATCACCACTGATAAATTTTTGCTCTGTCCAAAGTGGTTCAGCGAGTTGTTCTGTTTCCTCTAATGTGAGAGGGACAAACGCACCATCATCCAGTTGCATCTCGCAAATGAACGTTGCACCGCCTGGTAAAAATGTTTTGATATAGCTCGTTAATCTTGCCTTTTCGCCAAAGGCAAAAGCACGGGTGACATAGGTCGCTTCTTTATGAATCTTCCCCGCAATCAATTGAACAGGAGCAAACAAAACAGGTGAGAGCTTTTCGGTGCCTTTGAGAATGGCGCGAAGCTTTACCTTTTCACTGATATATTCGGTAAGACTGAGTAATTGAAAAGGAAGCAGTTGATAAACCGTGCCATTGTTTCTTTCAATTTCAAAGATGACAGAACATTCACTTGAAGGCAATTCAATGGCTGCGCGCACTTGCAAATCAGAGCAGTCCACAAGGTCAAAAGTGCCAAGATCAATGGTTTTTTCTGTTTGTGTGTAGCGTGCGGCCAGCACTCGAAAGGCTAAAGCCTCATCTTGATGCGCGGTCCATGTCTGTGCATTGACAGAAGAAAAGCGTGGACCCGTCACATAAGGGTGGCTCGAGACATATCTCTGGTGTTCTGCATCAAAAACCCCAAGTTTTGCCAATGAGACGGAATGATTACTATCATCGGTTTTAATGACAAAAGCCGTTAAGCGATCATCAGGGACAAGGAGTGGCACATCATAGCGTGCCTCTGCCCAACCTAGCTTTGCGCCCTTCATAGAATAAAAGCTTTGTGCTTGAATATCGGCGGTTGGATAACCATTTTCGGTGGTGACCAAATCAATCACCAGATCATGGTTTTGATTACCGATTTTACAAAGATGAAAGTCAATTCCTGTGATTTGTCGTGTTTCATCGGGGGTAAAGACTTGCGCTTGTGGGTCAAATTGCGTCCATATCTTCACTGTTGTGGTGCGCCGCAT
>NZ_JBHILZ010000032.1:0-5990 GCF_042193725.1 Bartonella sp. OT172YNZD
AGTGTGTAAGTTACGCCGCGTTTTGTTTCTCTTGCTTGAAAAAATTTAAGAGGTATCGGTGTTCCAGAACCAATGATATCTGTCTCAAGAAACCTTGCTGTCGCCTTTCCTTTAATATAAACACCTCTTCTTATACGCTTTATTTGGGCTGATGAGATGTCTGCAACTTGCTTTTCAGTAAAGCGTTCAACTTGTTTTGCTGCAGTGTTTAGAGCATTACGCAGAGCCCAATTAAGGCGAGGGGCTTGAAGGCTTGTGAAGGTATCTTTTGCCTGTTGAAGATACCATTTTTGGTGGATAATTAATTTCAACTTCTAAGCCTTTTTGGGGGTAGATGTTGATGGCTTGGAAGCTTTAGATGCTTTTGGCTGTTCGAGTGAGGTTTTCTCTGTCACTGGTTCAGACGATGTTTGTACGGCTTCTTGTTCTATTTGCTTAATTTGTTCAACTGCCTTGTCTGTTTTTGCTGTTGTCTTGACCTCAACAAAAGGTTTAGCAGCATTGGCACGTTTGAGACGTGCGTAGACTTGATTAGAAACTTCAACAAATGGATTATTGGGTGTTGATGGTTCAAAGCGAACAGTGCTTTTATTGTCGCCAACAACACACATTGGCTTAGTGATGACAGCTTTCATCATTGCTCCTTTTGAGTCATAATTAATGACATCATTAGTCAAATATTGATTTTTATTCTGTGAAAAATTAATTAGCCAGAATTAGCAAGAAAACAGGGCTTTCTAGCCACGCTTCAAGTTCACATTTTGCTGAATTTTTGGGGATATTTTTGAATTTTAGACACAATACGACTAGTGCAGTACCGTCATTAAATACGATTTTTTACACTATGTCAACAAAAAAATCATGATCTTGTATTTTTTTTATTTTTTTACCTAAATATGGTGTTTTAAAAGATGTCCTTTATTTCTCTTTGGTACAACATTTATGTTGCATTGAAACATTTTAGATGTTATATTATTATAATGAATAGTCAAGAATTAAAAAGATATCTTATAAAGCATGGTTGCAGTTTTACTTCAGGGAAGGGAGGGCATTTGCTTGTAAAGCGTGGTTCTAAAAAGTCCGTTTTACCTATGCATGGTACGCGAAAAGAATTAGGAACAGGATTAGTCCAGAAGATTCTTAAAGATCTTGACCTAAAATAAGCCAGAATATGGAGGTGTAAATGAAATATGCAATCAAATTTATCAAAGATGACAATGATACTCTTCTAGTCGTCTCTAAAGACTTTCAGGAATTTATTACCTATGGTAACGATGAAAAAGAAGCTTTGGAACAGGCTAAAAATGCACTTTTAACAGTCATTATGGGGCGTTTTCAAGATCGTGAACCTATTCCCTTTGGACATCGTGATATTGCCTATCCTTTTGTTGAAGTATCTTCATTAGTGACTTTAAAAATTGCAATACATAACGCTATGATTGAAAAAAACTTACGCAAAGCTGATCTCGTACGTCTTTTAAAACTTCATCCAATACAAATTGACCGATTGTTGGATTTAAACCACGCAACCAAATTAGATGCCTTAGAATCCACTCTTATTGCTCTTGGAAAAGAGGTTGCCATTAATATCCAAGACGCCGCTTGAAAACTACCGGTTTTGCGTAAAATGTTTATAAAGCGCATTAAGAGCAATGCGCAATGAAAGCACAAGGTGTGGTAGTGATTGATCTTCTATGACAAGATACTGTAATGCGGCATGAAGGTTATATTGACGGTGTAAATATTGAGCTTCTTGAACAACATCTTTTACAGCTAAAAGATGTTCTGTTGCCTTCTGTACCCATTTTTCTCTTGCTCCGTCATCAGAAGTTGTAGGCATTTTATCATAAATTGCATTAGGCAATCCTTTTGCACAGAGGTAATAGTTTTTCACTTCAAGATATTTTTGCGCAGCATCATATTGCTCTTGATTGATTTCGCCTTGCAAATAAAGCCGCCCGATATAGGTGCCGGAAAGCGGGTTTTTAGCCTCTTCTATAGTCAAGCCAAAGCGTTTGGCACGCATTTTAATTGCCAATTTATCCATGGGTTCATGCGGTGTTTTTGCTCGTGAGATGCGTCCGTTTGGTTCTCTGATACATCCTTTAATCCGTGGACGACCACGTTTTGCACGTTTTTTTCTTTTTGTCATATTTTTTTCAATCAGAATGGGATAGCATCATTAAGAGATGTGCTATGATCAGCAGCACCTGAAGCGATAGCATAATTTTGGGTAGTAATGGGTGAAGGGGTAGGGGATGTTGATTGATCTTTCTTTGCATCAAGCAAATACAACTCGCCTTTGAATTGTGGTAAGACAATCTCTGTTGTGTAACGGTCATGCCCATTTTTATCTTGCCATTTGCGTGTCTGTAATTTTCCTTCTATGTAGACCTTTGAACCTTTGTTGAGATATTGAAGTGCAATTTTTGCTAAATGTGGATTAAAAACAACAATGGAATGCCATTCTGTTTTCTCTACTTTTTGATGAGTATTTTTATCTTTATAGCTTTCAGAAGTCGCTATACTAAAATTGACTATTTCGGCTCCAGAAGTCATTGTTTTGCTTTCGGGATCAGCACCAAGGCGCCCGATTAACGTCACTTTATTTAGCATATTTGTAGCCCCATTAGATTAGCAATTTATACATAAAAAATCTTAGCATAATTTTCTTATTTTTTCAATTATTTCAGTTAATTAATAACAGTTTTTTAAGTATTACATTATAATATTATTTGACAAATCATGCATCAAAAAACCATGTTACACAAATTGCACAGCTTTCTTATTTCTGCTTTTAACTTTTCAAGAAATATCCTCTCATTTAAGAACCTAGTATCAAACTTTTTTGTTCGATTTATTGTTGACTATCGAACCTTTTTGTGCGATATTCATTTTATGCAGTAAAGGGGAGGCTAAATGAAACGAGAAGCACTGCTTAGAGAATTACGTAAAGAAGCCAGAAAAAGAGGCATTCATTACAGTGAAGCTTCTGATGCAGGTAAAGGGTCACATTATTTGGTAACTTTTGGAGACAAGACAACCGTTATAAAATCTGGTGAATTGACCCCACTTTACGTGAAAATAATAAAAAAGCAGTTGGGGGTATGAGTTACTCTCTCAACGGCTTTAATTTTTCGTTTCAAAAGCATTTTGATCATGGCGAGGAGACCTAAACATGGAGTACACGTATCAAGCAAAACTGGAATCTGATCCGGATGGTGGTTTTATTGTAACCTTTCCAGATGTACCAGAAGCAATAACAGCTGGAGAAAATAGAGCAGAGGCATTAGAGAATGCTGTTGAAGCTTTAGGGTTAGCATTACGGAGCTATCCTATGCGTGGTTTGCCTTTACCAATGCCAAAACAGTATAAATACCTTGTAGAGGTTACGGTAGATGCGTGGAATGCTCTTAAGCTCGCAGTGGTAGAAGCCTTTAATGAAGCGAATATCACAAAAACAGAATTGGCACATCGTTTGGGTAAAAAAGAAACAGAAGCAAGACGCATTCTTGATCCAAACCATCCAACTAAACTTCAAACATTAGAGCAAGCGCTAGCTGTACTTGGCAAACGAGTAGTTATCACAATAAAAGATGCGGCTTGAAACGTCTTCCCCACCTTTAAAGATGGGGAAGGGGATGTTCTTACTTAAATCTAAGCAGCTTTTACGACAGATCTTGCTAGAACCTGTTTTGCTTCTTTAATGAGGGCTTTATATTTTCTGTTTTCTTCATCGACTCTAAAAGCATCAAGAAGACGCATATGAATTGGACCTAAAAGATACAAAACTTTTTCACCAGGTTTCATACCTTCCCAATAACTTGGCAAATCAAAACGTGTATCACAATCATAATCAACAGCTTGGTTTCTCAGTTTCTTCTCACACTCAATAAAGTAACGACGTGCTTGACGTCCTTTCTCATTGCGTTCAACCATGGAAAGCTCTTTCGCCATGTCTAAAGTGAGATGGTATTCTATTGCTGTAACAGCTCTAGATTTTGCGCTTCCCAATTTTGGGAACCGCAAATCTTGTGTTTTTATGAAGTCTTTACCTTCTTCAAATGTATATTGATTAATACGATCTGTAATCCAAGTAGCGAAACGTTTTCCTATTTCCATGAATGAGTGTAACTCACGCGCATTGACCGTTTGCACAATTTCTTGTTCAATAATTTTTTCTGATATTTTAATAAGAGTGTTCATGATGTATTCCTTGTTACTTAATATGTTTTCATTGACATTCTATAAAGAGTGCCGGGTGCTGAAAACACGGTAACAAGTCCGTCGTTACGCTTTCCCCATGAAGGTATTGTATAGCATAACTACACCCGACAAGATCATTATATGCTACAGCATATAACGAGTCAAAATCTTTAATGTCTAGAAGATTAGTTATTTCGGCAACTAATCCGCTTGTTATCAAGGTGTTTTCAGGCACCTGATTCGATTATTCATATTGCTGTAATAATGTCAAGTTACTTTTGATAATTTTTTGATCTCTCTGTTAATCTCGTCTATAAGAGGTTCGTAATTGAGAACGCTTTTCGGAATAGCACCACCGTAAACCCACGCTTTCACTTGCGCTTTGGTACTAAAATCTGCCTTTTCTGGTACGGTGTAGTACTGACCACCGTCAAACTTTTCACACTCTCTTGTGCCGTCTTCATATTCGTAGAGGTTGTAAAAATACTCCTCTGCTCCATCTCCCCAAGGAACATACCCAACAGCCGTTGCAACCCACTTTTTTTGCATGGGCTGTTTATGATTTGTTAAGAACAGTTGTTTTAAAATTTCCATGTTTTTAGTCCATAATTTTACCAATAGGTTAATTTACCTTAAATTTGACCGTACAGAGCGTTTTGTATTACTGGTGTGTTTTCATCATAAAATCTTTAAATCGCTTTGTACGGTACATTTTTGATGATTTAAACGCATATCTAATCACAAAACCATCAGCACTTTTCACTAGTTTGCTGTTTTAAGCCGCTTTTGAATTGCTACTGTTATGTTGCTCTTCACTAGGCTTGCCTATTCTCATGCATGAAATGCGCTTGCCTCCTAAGGCTAGGTTACGCGTATTTTCAACAGCGATAAAAACCTTCTCAGCAACACCATAAAGCCCGCTTTCTAAATCACGACAATACTGCACCAGATCAGCACATGAGGGGACAAAGGTTGTTGACATACCTTTTGCCTCACCACGGATAAGATTTTTAACAGCTTGCAACAAAGACCAGAGTGAGATGCCGTTAAGAGCCGCGATATAAGCCTTTGCACGTGCCTCTGGATTTGAAACTTTTTGCATTGTCAAACCGCCTTCAAGCACATCAAGAGCCTCTGCAATATCTTCAACAGACGCTTTCAAGGTAAGTAAGTTTTGAACAGTCTGATAAGCTTCCAAAGCTTGTTCTTCTAGGGCTGGTGTCAATTTCACGCCACTGATCAAGGTCCAAGGATAATCCCTTGTTACGCATTGCGCCATCTGATCTGCACTGTTTTGAAGCGGATTCACTAAATCCTGCTCTACGGATAAGATTACGGATTGCCTCTCCGGTACCACCGCGAGTTCTTTGATCTTTTGAAAAGTTTCCATTGTTTCCACCATTGTTGTTCGTGTTTTTTATTTTTTCTAAATCATCAACCGCCTTGCGTATCCAGTTACGCCATGTTGCTTGCCAATCGATTTTGGTTGCATTTGCTCCGGCTTTTGAACGCCAGTAATCTCGAAACTTTGCAATTTCGACTTTCACACGCTCTGAAGGCAAACCCGCTTCGATTGCAAAATCGTAATCGGGTTCGAAATCATCCGGTAATCGACAGCCCCGATTAGCTTGCGCTCGTTTTGCTTTTTGGGGAACGTTCTCTTGCTCGTGAATGGGAGGTTGGTTGTCTGATGAGGTTTCGATTTGCTCTGATGTGGTCTCAACAGCAGCAACCTCTGTTGGCTCATGAACCTGTTCGTTTGTTTCTAAACTTTCAGAACCAAT
>NZ_JBHILZ010000033.1:0-4816 GCF_042193725.1 Bartonella sp. OT172YNZD
GGACCAAAAATGAACGAACCAAGTGCGACAAGACCTACCTTAAAGACGGTTATTTCACCAATCAATGGCTCTAGCCATTGGAACCAGCCTTTAATCCTCTCTGTGAGATCACTGATGCTTTTTCTTAAATCAGAGGTAGGATTAAGCAAATCATTAAGGACTTTTTTTAAGGTCTTTGCCCAACTCGCAACGGTTGTTTGAATGAGATCACGGTTTTCATCAATCAATTTTGAAAAACCGTCAATCATATCATTGATGACGGGCATAAAACGGGCGCCAATAAAGCTCGCGATACCGCCTATTTTTTTCTTAAAAGCACCAAGCTTGTCACTCAAATCTGCTGCATAGCGTGCAACATCGGCGCCTATGAGCCATTTTCCTTTCCGCGCCTTTGCAAACAGTTCTTTGATAGGCGCCATGCCTTGTGCAAGCATGGTCGCCATTTCTTTACCATCACCCCCAAACAGCAGAGCGGCAATATGCTGTCTTTGTGCTTGGCTTTTCATCTTACTCATCTTGTCGGTAATTTCTTCTAACAAGACAGAAGTGGATTTGAGTTTTCCAGAAGTGTTTTTGACAGAAATGCCAAGCGCTTCAAAACCCATCATGCCTCTTTTTTGTCCGGCATATGCTTGTGCTGAACGCCTATTTAAAACCGCTAAGGATTGTTGAAAAAGCTCGGCAGAAGTGCCTGAATTATCGGCTGCATCACCCCATAATTGAAGTGATGCAACACTCATATTTAAATGGTGTGATGCGTGATAAAGACTATCTCCCAGATGCATGGTTTTCATGGTGAGGGCGGTCACACTTGCCACAAGACCACCCCCGGCAAGCCCTAAGACACCGGTAAAGACTGAAGCACGACTTGCCGCCACTCCAAGAGCACTTTGAACGCCATGAAGGCTTTTTGTCATGTTTTTGACAGCAGCAGAAAAGCGCGGAATACCCAAACTATGTGAGAGTGTTTTTGACAATGTATCGAATTGTTTTTGAACACGTTTGAGAGGTGCCGTGAGTTTATCTTCAAGAGACAATTTTACCTTTGCATCAGCAACTTTTTCACTCATTTTGTTTTACACCTTTCTGCTGCTTGGTTTCGCCAGAATATGAGTTCTTGTGGTTCCATTTCCATCATGTCTGAAAGGGACCAATGGAACTCAATAGCAATATCGGCTATGAGTTTTGCGGCGTTTTCCCAGTCGAGGTATCCCGCCGTTTGGTAAAAGACTCCAAGATCTCTCCAATATTTGTCAAATCATTAATGTCGAATTCGCAGATGACCTCATACGGCCATTCAGAAAGGCGTGCGATCATAGTGATTGTTTGCTCTATACCTTCTTTTTTGTCGATTGCTTGCAAATCTTTTGTTTTGGGGCGCCGTAAAGTAATTGTGGTGTGCTCTTTTCCTTCAAATGTGAGAGGTTCAAGCAATTGATATGTAACATTTTTTTGTAGTGTCATTTTTATAATCCTAAATTGTTTCTATGGTCTGCGAGTTGATTGACGCCATTGAATTTTCTCACCAAGTTGAGGACATCTATCTCAACGATTTCAACGTCCTTCTGGACATATTTGAAATACTGCAATGTGAATGTAGCTGTAGAAGTTGCTTTGCCTCCCGGTTGCCATTCTGCCATTTCAAAGCCTTTGCAAAGCCCTCTCATGGTAATGACAACACCTTCTGCGGGTGTGCCTTGAGCTTGCATTGAACTGCGCAATGAAATGTTGACATCGGTGCGCCCTAAGAGTGCCATCAACTCTGGAGAGCAATCAGAAATGGTCATGCTAAGCGTGAGGGTTTCAAGACCAAGGTCAACTTCAATGGAGCTATCCATGCCACCGCCGCGATAACTTTCAACAACCAAACTCAAATTCGGTAGGGTGACACTTTCACATTTTGCCTGATAGGGAATGCCGTCGACAAAAATGTTAAAATATTTCAAGACTCTGGGTAAAACAGGTACGGTCATTAAAAGATCTCCTCTAAGTAATCATTCACAATGCGTGAACGGAACGTGATATGTTCTGCAGGTGTTGTGGGGGTGAATTCGACATTGAAATAGACTTTGCCGCTCTCAATGGCGCTTGCTGTATTAAGCTCTAGATCAGGCGTACAGCGCCCACCAAGAATGGCGCCTTGTGCTTTTAAATCACGCAAATAGGCATTGACGCTTTCACTGACATCATTCATGTAGGTTTTTTTGATATTGCGGTCGACAGCCCATAGATGTCCGCGCAAAATAGCATCATTGATCATATCTGCGGTGCGCACCACGGATAAAAAAGCAAATTTTGTATCGTTTGAAAGTGTGCGATTACCCCAGAGGCGATAGCCGTTTTCACGGATAATTGTTGTGATATTTTGTTCATTGAGAAGGTTGGCACGGCTCGATCTGTCCCCAATGGAAAAATCAATAGGGCGTGCAGTTCCCACAATGCCATTGATCACTTTATTGGAAGGAGAATGCCAAAAACCGTTGTCAAAATCTGTTTTGGCAATGACACCAGCAACCGCTGCACTTGCCGGCTGTTCTATGATTTTTCCATCACGATTTACCTTTACAAACGGGTCAATGAGAATGGCGCGTTTTGAATCAAAATCCTTTGCTGTGCTAAGAGCTGCTTCATCTGTTGTGTTGGGTGCATCAAGCACCACAATGGCGCGCAAACGCTCGGCAATGCCAATCAGTTCTGCTGCTACAGGATTAGAGGTTGCACTGATTTCGGCTTTGGCTGTCGCTCCAGTGCCATCCCCTTCAATCGTCACATTTGGGGCGGTGTGATAATCAAAGCCACCGTTCTTAATGACAACAGAAGTTACTTTTCCATCTTTCAGGATTGCTTCTGCTTCTGCACCGCCGGCAATTTTAACAGTTGCTTGAGTGTAACCACTTCCTTGGTTCGTCACATCAATCTTGCTAAGACTGATAGGGCGTTTGTGTGTAAAGCCTGGAGCGATGAGAATGCGTGGTGTTTGTCCCACAATGGATTGTGCTCCAATCAAAGCATGGACGCCTTCATAAGCACCATTTGCGTTCACACCGCCTAGAACATTGGTGAGTGTTGCATTTTCGTTGTCACCTTCTTGCACGCGTACGACAACGACAATAGCCCCCACTTGCTTGAAAATAAGATCAAGGGCATTGGGTAAAGTGCCGCGTCGTTTACCTGTTGTATCCAGTTTTGCAGTTTGTGAAAGAGAGCCCGTTACCAAAACGGGTGTGTTGAGGGGAAATGCTTGTTCATCGGCATCGGGTGCTGTGCCAACAATTCCGATAACTGCCGATTGAACGGCGCGAAGGGGGCGGGTGCCGTCGTCAACTTCAACGACTTCAACACCGTGTAAAAAACCTGTTGCCATACTTTATGCTCCTTTTAATAATTGGCTAATGAAATGAATGGGAAAAGTGAGAGGTAAAGAGGCGCTCTTGAGAAAGGTTTGTTTTCAACAAGCACTTTCTTTTTATGTTTTGACACTAGATTTTGTAGCAATTTACTTTTTTAAAAAGGTCTTCAAAGGTCATTTAAAGACCCTTTAATATGTATTATTTCTCGTTTTAGAAATCACAATTGGTGATGATAAGCTCCTTAGCGGGAACTGCATTATTTAAGGCGTTACACGAATAAAACGTATTTATTTTTTTAAAGGTAAATTGACTGAAGGTTTTTCGAACTTCTGGCACATCATTGAGAGACAAAAGAAACTTCCCTTTTAATTGTGCCAGCAGCATAGCCATCCTCTGATAATCCTCTCGCTTAAACAAATCTTTGCCATAATAATCCTCAACACCCCAATAAGGCGGGTCAAGATAAAATAAGGTGTTTGGTCGATCATAGCGCCTGATAAACTCAGACCAGTCTAAATTTTCAATGGTAACACCCGCTAAACGACGGTAAATAAGCTTTAATAAGTCTTCAAGTTTAAAACGATTAAAACGTGCACCGCGGTCTGTTTCAACCCCAAACGTACGGTCGGCTACCTTCCCGCTAAAGCTTAAACGCTGCAAATATAAAAACCTTGAAGCCCGTTCTAAATCTGTGAGGGTTTCTGGATCTTGAGCACGTAATCGTTGAAATTCCTCACGGCTGCTTATCTGAAACTCTGACAGTTCTATAAAAGGGTGATAATGGCGTTGTAACACCCGAAAAAAATTCACTACATCTCCTAAACGGTCATTAATGATTTCAGTGGGCGGAATCAATTTTCTCCTAAAGAATATTCCTCCCATTCCAACGAAAGGTTCGGCATAAATACTATGAGGGATATCCTCGATAATGTTAACTATGGTTTTAGCTAATCTTCTTTTGCCTCCAATATAAGCAGCAGCTGGTGAGATAGGATCAACAGATTTTAATTTTTCTTTACAAAGTGTATCCATCATTTTTTAACACTCTTCCATCTATATTAGCCATCTTCTCACTGTTTCCAAGTGAGAAGAAGTGGCTGCGATGTTGAGTTGAGTTGCATCGGACGGGTTTGTCGCTAAACTAAGTCTCGTTGGCTGGACAACCAGCCCAGCCTCTATTTTTTGTTTCTTTCTTTGGTTTGGAGTTTCTAGGATATTCCTGTGATATATCTGCTTGATTTCTCATAGCGATAGGTTATTAGAGCGGCTTGCTAAGAGCCGTTAATCTCTTTACAAAACTTTTGGAATAGAGGGGCACGCCGTGATTTCGGGGCTTCTTCTAAAGATAAAGAATGATTTTGCTATAGTGCGATAGAGAGTATTTACTTTTGTTGCCATATTGCTCTCCAAATCAATGAAGAGACTATAACAACAAGCGCACTCTCTCATAAGCCTGACACTGTCAG
>NZ_JBHILZ010000034.1:0-4693 GCF_042193725.1 Bartonella sp. OT172YNZD
TAGATCAAGACATAAAATGGTTTGTGCGTTAGTGATCATAATCCCCCCTTAAGGCTGTTGTGTGTTTATGCGTGCGTCATGACAGAGCGCGTAGTCATAAGTTTAAAAAAATGAACTCACTCAATTTAGACACACACTGCATGCCTTATCTAACTGCACTAACTGAATGTGTAGATCGATTGTATTTCTGTAAACTATCTATGAAACGTTTTTTGAAACCATATGCGTTACTATATGTCTTTATGGACAATGAAGATCCTAAAGCACTTTTAGCTATTAAATTATCATTTTCATCAAGAGAAAAATCCCAATCAGAATCGCTAAAAACAATTGTGCTGCCATCTGGAAAATGCATTTCTTTTGTAAAATCTTCTAAAATGTGAAAAGTATAATATGAACTTTGCAACACCTTTGTAGAGCTTTGCATTTTTTTATAAGAGACATAAAAGCCAGCAAAAAACATGATTACATTGACTATAAAAAACACAATCATCGTTGCGAAACTGTCCATTTTTATTTTCTTTCTTCTTTAAGAATGTGAAGGGTACTGTTGCTGTTCATTATTATCTGTATGAGCAGCAATAAAAGCAGAACTAGAGCTAGAACTATCCTTCAACTTTTGCAGCTTTAGATAATTTATTACGGAGATAGATCCTCTTTTTTCCCACTTGCAAACAGCTGCTTGAGTTACACCAAGCATTTTCGCCATTTCTGATTGTGTCCAATTAAATTTGCCCCGTATTGACTTAGTCAAATTCTTAAAATCTTCTCGTTGATCCATTTACAAGCTCCAATTACAGCTTTGTCTTATTATATTCATATAATTATAGTTATATAAAGTCAATGAAATTTATCTTTATCAACGATAAAAAAATAAGGTAAGCAGAAGTATGAGTAATAAATCTAATATCATAAGCATATTAAAAAAGATTTTGACCGAGTTTAACTTAACGCAAGAAGATGTAGCCAAACGGCTAAACGTAACACAAGCTTCAGTGTCTAAGTGGTTAAAAGATTCTGATCCACGCGGCTCTAATCGGGATGCCATTTTAGAATTATATAAAGAACTAACAGGGGACAATCACTTAACAACTTTTGTCCCTCTTATGGGATATATTGGGGCAGGAACACAGATAGATCCAAGTTTTGAACAAATCCCTGAAGATGGTCTTGAACAAGTAGAAATTCCTTTTGCTTTACCTGATGATATGGTTGCTTTTGAAGTTAAAGGAGATTCTATGATTCCAGCCTATAAAGATGGAGATATGGTTATCGTAAGACGGCGCCAAATTAAAACAATAGAATCCTTTTTTGGCAAAGAAGCCGTTATTTTAACACATGATAATAAAAGATATATAAAGCAGATTAGCAGGGGCATGAATGGTGAAATAGATCTGCTTTCTTGGAATGCCTTACCTATTAAGAATGTTAAAATTGTGTGGGTTGGAGAAATATTTGCTATTTTGCCAATAAGTTCTTACAGCAAGATGATTCGGACTTATCGCTAATTATCCTCCCCTCTTATTCAGCAAGATATTATAATATTTTTTATAAAAAATATAACTTTTTATAATTTTTTGCTTGCTGTTTTATAATTATAGTTATATAAGTAATTATACAAACCACGCACAAACAATCGCCAAGAGTCGTTAGGGAGGAGAAATTATGGAAAATCCAATTCTTATAAATTCTGATGAAATTTTATTAGTTGTCTATAATGATGATCAAAACATTGGTCGGTCGGGACCACTGGATGAAAGCCAAGTTCTAAAAATTATTGACGAGGCAGATGATGCACTCCAAATCTTTCGCATCAATCCTTGTGAAAAAAGTTGCGAAGACATTTCTGAAGAGGTCGCAGAAGCATATGTAAAAGAAAATATCGAACATCTCGATGAGGATAGTGAGGTTCATTATTTTATATGCGAAAGTGCTGTTTACAATAAACTTTTAGGCGAGATCGCAAACGAAAAATATAATGATGAGATTTACGGTACTTACGAACAGCAACACCGTTTGCGCCCATGTGATGTGCTTTAAAAATTCTTAAGGGCGCATTTAAAAGCGCCCCCTTTAATCCATCAATAATTAATTAGAGTAAACTCATGAACACACATGACACTAATAAAGATAGTGAAGGATATCTTATACCTGAAAACGAGGTAGACAACAAAATCGGTTATGTCCAAATGGTCAAAGCCCATGTAATGCATAGGCACTTACATTTGAAACAAGATTTTTCCACTTGGTTTAACGATTGTGTTGAAAAGTTTGATCTAAAAGAAGGCGTGGATTTTGTTTTTACAAAACAAGAATGGAACAGACAGAAGATTTGTCCAAAATCTGAAATAGAAACAGATAAAACTGATAATCATTACTTCAAAATTCACGCAGCAAAGAAAATCGCTAAAGCAGAACGCCATAGAAACCTAGGCATAATATTATACCAAAATTTGTGTTTTCATTAATTAAAGAGGTGAAGCATGCATAATTTTATCACAAAATCTAAAAATAATTTTCAAAACACAACAGTTCAAACGATGTCTAGTCGTGAAATTGCAGAGTTATGCGGTAAAAGACATGGTTATGTAATGCGAGATATTCGTAAACTATTTAGCGAACTTAAAATCGACCTGAGTAATTTTGCTGGATTATACAAAGATTCAACAGGTCGTACTCTTCCTTGTTACCATCTTCCTAAACGTGAATCTCTTATTGTCATTTTAGGTTATAACACTGTGTTACGCGCAAAAATCATAGATTATTGGAAAAAATTAGAAGAGCAAGCAGCTAATCCCCAAATCGATTTTTCGAGACCTGAAATACGAGCAGCTATCATGATGCATCTTAAAAATAAAATTAAACAGACTGCATAGGAGTTCATCATGAACACTCTCATAGAGATTAAAGAACAAATCATTGATCAGGAAATAGTTCAAACAGTAAATGCACGTGATCTGCATGCATTCTTAGAGCCAAAACGTGACTTTTCCAATTGGATTAAGGACCGTATTACCAGATACAATTTTATAGAAGGACAAGACTTTGTAAAAACACAAGATTTGCGGTCGCCAAATTTGGCGAGCGCAAAATCTAGGGCTGTTATCGCGATTAACTACTATCTCACACTCGATAGAGCCAAAGAACTTTCTATGCTTGAGAACAATCAGAAAGGGAGAGAAGCCCGTTTATACTTTATCGAATGTGAAAAGCGTGTAAAGCAAGTAGTAACACCACAAATCGACTATTCAAGTCCAAAGGCTATGATTGGCTTTTTGAATTACCTACAAGGTCAAATAGATCAAAAAGACACCATCATTGAAGATTTAACACCAAAAGCCATGGCTCTTGAAAGCTTACAATGTCACAACGGACTCTTCGGTCTTACAGAAGCTGCTAAAATACTCGAGATGCAACCAAAACAGTTCATTCAATTTTTACAGAAAAAAGGTTGGGTTTACCGGCGTGCAGCAGGTGGAAATTTGCTTCCTTATCAAGACAAAATTCAAAAGAAACTTATGGATTGTCCAACCATTACACTTCAAACCGCAAGTGGAATAGAAAAGGTCATTCCTTGCGCAAAAATCACAGCAAAAGGAATTGGTGTGCTGTCTCAAGAGCTTAAAAGACAAAGCATGCATTAAGAGGCTATTGTTATGAATAAAAAATACGAATTAACTGATGAAATCGATATGATTTATTTGCGTCAACTTTTTAATTTTTTAATTGACAATATACTATCAGTATGTCTATTGTCGAATCAGGTGCTTGAAAAACACCTTAGATGCATAGCGGATGAAATGCCGAAACAGTTTATTTTCCGCACATTAAAGGCTTTGACTCATTGTATGTTATACGCATATAATGGCTTTGTCGGGTGTAGTTACGCTATACAATACTCTTTAGGGGAAAAGCGTAACGACGGACTATGCACCGTGTTTTTCAGCACCCGGCATCCTTTATTGGATGTCAATGAAAAACATCTAACTGCATAGGAGTTCATTATGAACATTCTTATAAAAATTACAGAGCAAATCATTGATCAGGAAACTGTTCAAACCGTTAATGCACGCGAATTGCATACATTTTTAGAAGTAGGTCGCGACTTTACGACATGGATTAAAAACCGCATAAAAACATATAAATTTGTTCACACAAAAGACTATATTCTAACGTTCCCCAAAACGGGGGAGCGTCAAAATGTAAACATGAGAGAGTACCATCTCACATTAGACATGGCGAAAGAGCTCTCAATGGTCGAACGCAATGAGAAAGGACGTCAAGCACGCCGTTACTTTATTGAATGTGAGAAGAAACTAAGAAGCCAAGCGGTTGATTATGATCATGATACACGCTTTGATTTGCCAAGTTATTGGGAAGGTATGAACGCTGGTGAAAAAGTTTTGTATCTTCTGGATCCAATTCATGTTCGTCTTCTTGATGCCTTCAGAGTGGATGAAGAGAACAGAAAATATAAAGCCCTCATTAAAGAAGCAAAACAGGTCTTAGAAAAATCTGTTACGAAAGCCGCTTAGTTTAAAAAAAGATCTCATTTCCTCGTCTTTTCAGACGGGAAGGTGGTCAATATCACACAGTCTCTAGAAACAAAATTTTAACAACAAAAACAAAGATTTTAGAACATGCGTGATTCACGCTACGGGGGAATTGCGCTCAAATAGGAGGAAATCAAGAT
>NZ_JBHILZ010000035.1:0-4134 GCF_042193725.1 Bartonella sp. OT172YNZD
CTGACAGTGTCAGGCTTATGAGAGAGTGCGCTTGTTGTTATAGTCTCTTCATTGATTTGGAGAGCAATATGGCAACAGAATTTAATCATGGGATTCGCATTGTAGAGGCTGGTGAGGATTCTCGTCCTTTAGCAACATTTGATCAGACCGCCCTTGGGGCAGTTGTTACAGCCCCTGATGCGGATGCACAAATTTATCCCCTTAACGAGCCCGTGTTGGTCTTCACCCATGAGACAGACAAAATCCAAAAGCTTGGGACACGGGGCACAGCTCTTGATGTTATCAATGCCGTGCGCGCGCAAGGGATTGAGGCACAAGTGATCCTTGTGCGGGTGGAAGAAAAGTCAACCATTGCTGAGACACAAACCGAAATGGTGGGATCAAATGCTCGACTGACCGGTGTGCATGCCTTGGCTCATGCGCGGGGGCATTTGGGTGTGGAACCTGGAATTCTCTTGGCACCGGCTTATAGTGCAGGGCGGATTGACAATGGCAAAAACCCTGTGGCAGACGCTTTAGAACAGGTTGCAGAAAAGCTACAAGCGATTGCGGTTTTTGATACGGGGGGTAAAAACACGGAAGAAAGCCTTGCTTATCGTACAGATTTTTCCTCACGCTTTTGTTATTTGATTGATCCCTTTGTACGAGTGGCAAATAGTGATGGGGGGTGGAGTATAAAACCCGCAAGTCCTTTTGCAGCGGCGATGTTTATCAAACGGGACAAGCAAAGGGGCGGTGTTTTTTGGTCACCTTCCAACCAAGATGTTAAAGGTATTTTAGGCACAGCGCGCCCGATTAGCTATTTTGATGGGGAAATCGATCATGAGGCAAATCGCCTCAACCAAGCCGATATTGCTACCTTTATTCCAGCACGGCTTAGCCAAAATGCGCATGGAAAAATGCCTGCCAATGGACGTATTTTATGGGGCAACCATACCACCTCCAGTGACCCACTCTGGCGTTTTGTCAATGTGGTGCGCACCCGTGCAGCCTTGGAAAAAACCATCATTAACAGTTTCCGCCCTTGGGCGAATGATGAGAATCTGACCGGTCAACATGTCATTGCTATCACCCGCAGCCTTACACAGTTTCTTGATGATCTGATTGCGCGTGGTGCGCTTTTGGGTGGGCGGGTTTGGTTTGACCGCGATTTAAATTCCAACAGCACTTTGCAATTGGGAAAATTGCGGGTGGAATTTGATGCAGAAGAAGTGCCACCTTTAGAAGATTTGAGTTTCGGCAGCCGGCGCAATAGCGCTTATTTTGACCGTCTGGCGCAAGATATCCAAAAGAAAATGACTTATCAATTTGGCGATACGCTTGAAACTTATCGCAAAGCAGCAAGGAGTTAAAGCATGACTTTACGCATTGTACGCGGTTTTACGCTGATTGTTGATGATGATGTGAATCTTCACTTAGATTTAGAGACTCTTAAACTGCCCACGTTAGAAGAAATCACTGAAACCTATCAACCGGGCGGTTCTGATATGCAAATTGATGTGAGCGGTCTTGGTGTGAAAGCGCTAAGTTTGCAAATGAAAATCCGCAGCCATACCCCTGAGGTCATTGGTATTTTTGGTGGTCCCCCTGGTCTTCGTCATAAATTCACTGGCAAAAAACATGTGATTTCTGAAGAAGATGGGCGTGAGCATGAACATTCCATTGATGTCACGGGGCGCTTGGTCAAAGTGGATAGTGAAGGCTTAACGGCTGGAAAAGCGACAGGCTATGATTGCGAGATCAAAAATATTTGGGACTATACAGAATTTTGGGATGGTTCTGTTTTGCATCGCTTTTCGTTTAAACGGGGCGGTTGGCTTGTCCGCAACGGGCAAGAGATCGGTTCTCGCCGCCGCTCTATTCTCAATCTATAAGCTCTCATTATTGATAGGGCGCTCATTTATAGGAATTGATCATGACAAGTTTACAAACCAGCATTGACGTGGAATTGCAGGTTCCGCTTCTTTATCAGGATAAAGGTGGCAAAGAATCTCTCTGCAAGAAACTGACCTTTTATCGCCCCACTTTTAAGCATGCCAAGCAATTAGCGGTGCTCATTGGACCACAATTGACAGAGCTGCTTCTTCCTGAGTTTGGAGAGCAAAAAACACTCACTAATGATGTGCTTATCGCTAAGCTTTCTCAAGTTTTGTTCACAAGTGAAGCAACAGAAGGCATTACAGCACTTTTAGCCGATATGTCCCATGAATCGGTTGAATTGATTGATCGTGTGGATGTTGTTGACATTCTTGCTGTCTTCAAGGCTTTTTTTGCTTTTTTTCCGCAACGCCAATCCTCTCTGCCGGACAATTTGGAGCAGAACTAGCCCTTTATTATCACTGGGTGCCTTCAGAAATTAACCAGATGGATTGGCTGGATGTGATTGCCTATCGAGAAGAACTCGCACGCCTTAAAGCCCAAGAATATGAAAGTCATCAGTTAGGATAAGAGACAATCATGGATGTTTCCCTTGTTGTGCGTTTTGTTAATCACCTGCAAGAGGGGATCGCTTCTGCCAAGCGGGATCTTGCAGCTTTCAGTAGCGATGTTGCGCATTTCCAAAACAAGACAAGGCAGCACTTTAAAAATTGGTTTGACCCTGAACATCTTGAGGATGCGACAAAGAATGCGGAAAATGCTTTTATCCAAGCACGCGGGCGTATGGTGGGTGCCATTGCGCAAACCGCAACCTTAATTGCACCGCTCTATAAAGCCATGCAATTTGACCAATCGATGAAAGGCTTGGAAAAGGTTCTCGATGCCCCCCTTGATCGCTTAAAGGAATTGCGCCGTTTTGCACTTGAGACCTCAACAAAAATCCCTCTAGCGGCGCGTGAAGTTTTGGAACTGATGACCAGTGCTAGCCAAGCAGGAATTGGTGAACAAGATCTCGAGGCTTTTAGCATTTATGCTGCCAAAGCAGCTGTTGCTTTTGATATGACCGGGGATCAGATTGGGGAGCGCTTTGCCAAGTTGCGCAATGTCTTTAAGCTTAATCAAGCAGGCATTGAAGATTTAGGCGATGCGATCAATCATCTCTCGAACCACATGGCGGCAAAAGCCAGTGAAGTGTCTGATTTTACCAATCGCGCTACTGGTGCGGCAACCATGTTTAAGCTCACTGCCCGGGAAACCGCAGCTTTTGGTACGGCAATGATTTCTGCTGGGATTGTTCCAGAGAGTGCAGCGCGTGGTTTTAATGCGATGAGTGCCCGCATACAGGCAGGGGGTAAACATATTGAAGATGCATTTGCCAATATTGGGCTTTCCCGCGAAAAATTTATGCAAGATCTGGATAAAGATGCCACCGGTACTTTGGTGCGCTTTTTTGATGTTTTAGCCAAATCAGAACAGGGGATGCGTTCTCTGATTGCCATTGCTGGTCGGGACTTCACGGGCGATTTTGCCAAATTGGTGGGCAATCCAGAATTGTTAGGGAAAGCTTTAGAGTTTGTGAAAGACCCGAAAGTCTTTAAAGGCTCGGTAGAGCAAGAGGCGGACAAACAAGCAACGGGCGCGATCAGGCAGTTTGAACTTTTGCAAAACCGTATCGTGGCTTTGGGAATTACCATTGGTGAAGTGCTTCTGCCCCCTGTCAACAGTCTGATGGAAAGTGTTGGCAATTTTACCAATGGGCTTATGGCATGGGCCAATGCCCATCCCACTTTAACAAGCGCCATTATCAAAACCATTGCTGCTCTGATGGCTTTTAACATTGCTCTGCGTGTGTTGCGCTTTGCTTTTGCTGGCACACGTCTCGGGCTTCTTCAATTGATCAGCTCTTTTATCAAGCTTGGTGGTGTGAGCGGCAAGCTTAAAACAAGCTGGCGTGGCTTAGCAGCCTCAGGGCGTTCCTTGAAGTTATTGATGGCAGGGCTTGGTAGGAGCGCGCTGCGTCTCTTGCGACCCATGACTTTACTTGTGGCAGCGTTTCGAGGGGTTGCGGTTTCAGGTGCAGCATTGGTGAGTAGCTTTGGTTGGCTAGGGACAGCGATAGAAGTGGTTGGGGCTGGCTTTGCCTCTGTTGTGGGGGGTGTTTTTACCCCAATAGGGGCTGTGGTTGCTGCTGTTGTGGCGGTGATCATGGCTGCTGGTTTTGCTTTGTGGAAATATTGGGATCGTTTCTCTTCTTTT
>NZ_JBHILZ010000036.1:0-4127 GCF_042193725.1 Bartonella sp. OT172YNZD
ATGGGTTGGTCTGAAGAAATCCCTTTGATATAGACGACATTTCCCCCTGTGTTGAGACCAATACGGTCAATGCGGGGCAATTTGTAAGTGTAACTGACGATAATATCACCACCCTCCGCACCTCCTGAGACTGTGATTTCCTGCGCTGTTACCTTATCAGCCGTGATTTTTGCACGATAGCGGTAAGTCACCTTATAGTTGCTTCCCGGTAAAGGTTCATCTCCCACCGGTGCCCAATCAATGGTGTCTCCGGTTTTTTTAAAATCTGTGCCTTCTTTAAATTCCTTGCTTCCTTGAACAACTTTAATAAACGCGGTGATGCTTTTATCAGGAACACCATCACGCCCCGAAGCAACTGCACCACGGGTGACGTTAACGGTTTTTTCTTTTGTCAACAAAAGAGACTGAATATCGGCAATAGGAAAATAATAGGGGTTAAAGGTAAAACTTGTCTTGCCCTTTTGAGGCGCAAAAATATGCGTTTCGCTGGGAACAACGCTTGTCGAAAAATCTTGCACCTCTTCATGGCGCAAGGCGGCAAGGCGCTTGCGTTTAAAGCCATTAATATTGGCTTCCCCTTCTTGAATACTAAACACTTGGCAACCTTTATTGGCTCCCAATGCGCTTACACGGCAGCCACCCACGATATAATGCCCATGGGCTCGGTCGTACGTCGCAATGGCTTGCATGGCGGGTTCAAGCAATGAGGGCGATTTTTGATCAATTAGAATACCATCTTGCAAAATGTAGACAGGAAAAAACGTGCCTTGCTGCCCATCCTCTTTGAGAGCCCAAACAAGCTTTGCTGTTTCGCGTGCGGCACCAGGTTCTCCTTCTGCCAAGGTGCCAGGCACTTGCCCCAACAGCTCTGGATCATCTTCGTGTGTTATCCATTTTTTTTGCAGCTTCACACCAATTTCCAAGCGTCCAATCATGGAAACATTGTTGAGTACCGCTTCAGAGACAGGAAAGATGTCGCCTGCGATATAAATTTTGCCCTCTGTTAACGTGACAGTTTGCGTCTCTTTGTTGACAAAAGCATCAGCCCGTTCAACGCGGTCCCCTTCTTGTGCCACAAGGCGCCCCAAACGGTCATGGCGCCCCCTGATGATGGTTTGAACCTCATTGAGTTCACCACTTTGAATAAAGGGGCGTTGTCCATAAAAGACAACGCTTTGTTGTTCCTCTTTGCCCAGAGATCTGTCAATTGCAAAGGGTAAACCACTTTCATGCTTCATATTAAAACCTCAATAAAATCTTGAATTGTTCGCGAACATCGGCACGCAAAGGAATATTAATGGGCGTTTTGAGTATCTCTACACCACCATTTAGTTCATTGGCGTCACACCAAAGCTTGCCAAAGGGGATATCTTGTTTGGGAGAGGCATGAACGAGAATGGAAACAAATGCTGCTTGTTTCCCATCAACATCGTGAAAGTCTGTACGGGCAGCAAGAAACAACAGAGTGCCTGTTGTGGAAGGGTTAAATCTGTTACCACAATGGCTGTAAACACCATCCAAAGCCTGTTCGACAGGCGCTACAGCATAGCATCTGCGAGTGCCAATCACGCCATTTTGGGTATCTCTTAACACGAGATAAAGCGTGCGGTTGCTAAACCATTCTGCCATGAGGATATCGCGTTCATGTTTTTTGACCGAACACCACGGAAAATTTGCCAACTCCCATGGGTAATCAATAAGGTCCCAGCTTAATTCTTTATCCCCATCATTTATCCAATTGCCAATAAGCTTGCCTTCTTCTTCTTCGAGAATGCGCTCTATTTCTGTTGTGCGCCCAAAGGAAAACAAAGTGCCCCCAGCTGTTAAGCGAACACCGCTTTCATACTCCAACATGCTGTCATCAAGGCGTGACATATTGCCTTCCATGGTTTGAACATCATAGCCATAGCTCCCACGGCGAAAATCAGAGCGCAAACTTTTGGAAAGGTCAGTGATTGCTTCAATGGCTTCAAGGCTTTTCCGTTCAGGCAAGTGATCAAAATCAAGTTGAAAGGAATTCCACCATGCTCGCTCTGTCCAGGCAGGTTGAAAGCGTGCAGAAATCTCTAGCCATTGAAGTCCCATTTCTATTGCCGCAAGTGAGCCACGTATCCGCTGCCATTGAAGCCCTTGATCAATTAAATCATAGAGATTTGGAACATAAGGCGTAAGCTCTCCAAGCCCATATTCTTCAATCAACCACGGCAAGAAGCGGGGAGGGCGTGTGATCAGTTTTGCGCGTGAAATCCCCAAAACAGAACCATCAATATCTTGATGAAAGTCGCAAGCATCGGCAAGGCGCTTTTCAAATTCTGTTGCATGTGAGGGGAGGAGGGAACCAACCATTAGCGCGCACGCCCTTTGAAGTTTAAGGTGATTTTTCCAATCGCTAAAACTTCTTCATCACAAACCATACTGTCTTGTGTTGGTGCAATGGCACTCACTTTCTGGACACCAGAAATCATCAGTTTTGAAATCCACCACGACAAATTTAACTCACGACCAATGGCTTGTTCTTGTTTCCATGCTGCTCTTAAATTTGCTTCCATTGTTGTGAGAATTTTCAAAGATGTTTCTGGTAACAGCCAAACATCTGCTTCTAAGTCCAGCACTTTTTTGACAGCAGCGTGAACAATGATTGTATCATTGGTCATGATGATATTTTTTCTGTGAAGAGCTTGTGAGACTGTTTGTATGAGATCTTTAGATGCTGTTCCTTCTTCATTGTTGCCAAAAAGAGCAACATAGATGGTTGGGTCTTTGCCTTTACGGTAAACAATCGCATCCTTAACACGACTATCTGCTGTTAAGGCGATAAGCTTGTAATAGGGCTCTGTCCCGCTCCCATTGCCACCACGGGCATGAAGCTCTATGCGTTCACGATATCTCTCGTCACTTTCCCCTTCCATGCGGACAAGACCATGCCAGTTTCCCAAAGCATCAAGAGATTCACCGGTTGCAAAATCAAGAATGTTGTTGCGTGCTGCTTCGTTAATACGCTGTCTTAAAAGCAACTCTCGATAGCTAAAAGCCTCAATGACTTTTACAGCCGGGTCACTTTCAAGAATGGTATATTCAGGCAAAAGCTCTTTTAAATGAGCAAGAGCCGCTGCCCGTATTTCCTCAAAAGAAAGTTCTGTGATGATTTCTGGTTTTGCAAGTACTCCATTCATTTTATCAATAATCCTTCCATGGTAATGGGCTTGCCGGATGGCAAATAAATGCCTTCAAAGGACAAAGAAACTTGTCCAGCCTCACTCCATTTAAAATCAATTTTTTTCAATTTAAAACGCGGTTCCCACTTGTCTAAAGCCTCAGCAACAGCAGCATAAAGAGCAACGGAAAAGCTGTTATTTATTGGTGCATCAATGAGTTCCGCAACACGTGAACCATAGTCACGCCGCATTACACGCGAACCAATCCGTGTTGATAAGATATCAAGGATTGATTGGCGTAAATGATCAATGCCGGTTAATGGCTTTCCCGTTGTGCGGTCCATTCCACTGTTCAATTGGGACCTCCTGTCATCGAGCCACCAGGGGAAACACCACCATGAACATGTGTTGCTCCTACATTGGTGCCGTTATGCTTTAGTTCACTTGAATGAATGGAAACATTATTTCCAGAATGAAGAGAGAGACTATCATTCGAATTCAGTGAAACGCCACCACCAGCCTTCAAAGAGATGTTGCCTTTTGCGTTTAAATTTATATCGCTTTCTGAAACAATCTTTATGCCTTCCGGTGCGGTAAGCTCTAGCTTACCACCATCACCTTTTAGTGACACACCATCAGCGATTGTCAGGATAAACTTTCCGCCTGATTTGATGTGAATTCCATAAGTGTTTTGTTCATCATCATATTCAAGGCTGGTTCCATCAGGGTATATCGTTCGGTGAATACTGCCCTTATCGGCTGCTTGATGAGCATCGGTATGAATGGAGCCAACAATCACCCCTTGTGATAAATCCCCTGATGACGAGATAACAACTACTTGCTCTCCAACATCGCGCCCTTCATAGGAGCGTGTTTTACCGGCGCGGGCTTGTGTTGTCTGGAATCCAGTCACTGATGAGATTGCCACTTTTTACCCGATAGCGTGCGTTTTTATGGTCGACATGGCTAATC
>NZ_JBHILZ010000037.1:0-4126 GCF_042193725.1 Bartonella sp. OT172YNZD
GATTAGCCATGTCGACCATAAAAACGCACGCTATCGGGTAAAAAGTGGCAATCTCATCAGTGACTGGATTCCAGACACCCAAGCCCGCGCCGGTAAAACACGCTCCTATGAAGGGCGCGATGTTGGAGAGCAAGTGATTGTTATTTCATCATCAGGGGATTTGTCACAAGGGGTGATTGTGGGTTCCATTCATACCGATGCTCATCAAGCAGCCTATAAAGGCAGCATTCACCGAACGATATATCCTGATGGAACCAGCCTTGAATATGATGATGAACAAAACACTTATGGAATTCACATCAAATCCGGCGGAAAGTTTATCCTGACAATCGCTGATGGTGTGTCACTAAAAGGTGATGGCGGGAATCTAGAACTTACAGCGCCGGAAGACATAAAGATTGTTTCAGAAAGCGATATAAATTTAAACGCAAAAGGCAACATCTCTTTGAAGGCAGGTGGTGGCGTTTCACTGAATTCGAATGATAGTCTCTCTCTTCATTCTGAGAATAATGTTTCCATTCATTCAAGTGGACTAAAGCATAACGGCACCAATATTGGAAACAGCCATGTTCATGGTGGTGTTTCCCCTGGTGGCTCGATGACAGGAGGTCCCAATTGAACAGTGGAATGGACCGCACAACGGGAAAGCCATTAACCGGCATTGATCATTTACGCCAATCAATCCTTGATATCTTATCAACACGGATTGGTTCGCGTGTAATGCGGCGTGACTATGGTTCACGTGTTGCGGAACTCATTGATGCACCAATAAATAACAGCTTTTCCGTTGCTCTTTATGCTGCTGTTGCTGAGGCTTTAGACAAGTGGGAACCGCGTTTTAAATTGAAAAAAATTGATTTTAAATGGAGTGAGGCTGGACAAGTTTCTTTGTCCTTTGAAGGCATTTATTTGCCATCCGGCAAGCCCATTACCATGGAAGGATTATTGATAAAATGAATGGAGTACTTGCAAAACCAGAAATCATCACAGAACTTTCTTTTGAGGAAATACGGGCAGCGGCTCTTGCCCATTTAAAAGAGCTTTTGCCTGAATATACCATTCTTGAAAGTGATCCGGCTGTAAAAGTCATTGAGGCTTTTAGCTATCGAGAGTTGCTTTTAAGACAGCGTATTAACGAAGCGGCACGCAACAACATACTTGATTTTGCAACCGGTGAATCTCTTGACGCTTTAGGAAACTGGCATGGTCTTGCCCGCATGGAGGGGGAAAGTGACGAGAGATATCGTGAACGCATAGAGCTTCATGCCCGTGGTGGCAATGGGAGCGGGACAGAGCCCTATTACAAGCTTATCGCCTTAACAGCAGATAGTCGTGTTAAGGATGCGATTGTTTACCGTAAAGGCAAAGACCCAACCATCTATGTTGCTCTTTTTGGCAACAATGAAGAAGGAACAGCATCTAAAGATCTCATACAAACAGTCTCACAAGCTCTTCACAGAAAAAATATCATCATGACCAATGATACAATCATTGTTCACGCTGCTGTCAAAAAAGTGCTGGATTTAGAGGCAGATGTTTGGCTGTTACCAGAAACATCTTTGAAAATTCTCACAACAATGGAAGCAAATTTAAGAGTAGCATGGAAACAAGAACAAGCCATTGGTCGTGAATTAAGCCTCTCGTGGTGGATTTCAAAACTAATGATTTCTGGTGTCCAAAAAGTCATTACCATTACCCCAACACAAGACAGTATGGTTTGTGATGAAGAAATTTTATCGATTGGAAAAATCACCTTAAACTTCAAAGGGCGTGCACGCTAATGGTTGGTTCCCTCCTCCCCTCACATGCAACAGAATTTGAAAAGCGCCTTGCCGATGCTTGCAACTTTCATCAAGATGTTGATGGAGCTGTTTTGGGGATTTCACGTGCAAAACTGATCACACGCCCTCCCCGCTTTTTGCCATGGTTGATTGAAGAATATGGACTTGGTGAACTCACACCTTATGTTCCAAACCTCTATGATTTGATTGACCAAGGACTTGCATGGCAAAATATTCGTGGCTCTGTAGCCGCCATTGAGTTGGGACTTCAATGGTTAGAGATTACAGCCCGCTTTATACCCGCATGGTCTGGGCGTGCATGGTGGAATTCCTTTCAACTTTACTTTGACAGTCTCCCTAAACAAAGCAGCCTTGAAGCCATTGAAGCAATCACCGATCTTTCCAAAAGTTTGCGCTCTGATTTTCGCCGTGGGACCTATGGTTATGATGTGCAAGCTGTTGAATGCAATATGTCACGCCTTGATGACAGCATGTTGGATTTTGAGAGTGGCATCTGTCTTACAGCTGGGGGAACTTTGTTTTCCTTTGGACGCACAACAGAAATCAATCATACCCTCACAAAAGAAGAAGGCAAGCTTATTGGCAATTGGATAGATGACTTTGACGAGGAGTTAAGCTGGAACCAAATTGATTACCCTTGGGATTTGGCAAATTTTCCATGGTGTTCGGTCAAAAAACATGAACGCGATATACTCATGGCAGAGTGGTTTAGCAACCGCACGCTTTATCTCGTGTTAAGAGACAGCCAAAATGCCGTGATTGGCACTCGCAGATGCTCTGCTGTAGCGCCTGTCGAACAGGCTTTGGAGGGCGTTTACAGCCATTGTGGCAACAGATTTAACCCTTCCCCAACCGGCACTCTGTTGTTTCTTGCAGCTCGCACAGATTTTGAAGATGTTGAGGACAAACAAGCCGCCGCTGTTTCCCTTCTCGTTCATGGCTCTCTTGCACAACAAACCCCTCCTGGCAAGCTTTGGCTTGAAGCTCATGAACTGCGTGATGGTGTAGAAATTCTTAAAACACCGGTCAACATTCCTTTGCGTGCTGATGTTCGCGAACAATTCAAAATTTTATTGAGGTTTTAACATGAAGCATGAAAGTGGTTTACCCTTTGCAATTGACAGATCGGTAGGCAAAGACGAACAACAAAGCGTGGTGTTTTATGGCAAGCGCCCTTTTCTTCAAGCGGGTGAACTCAATGAGGTTCAAACCATCATCAGGGGGCGTCATGACCGTTTGGGACGCCTTGTGGCAAAAGAAGGAGACCGCGTTGAACGGGCTGATGCTTTTGTCAATAAAGAGACAAGGACTGTCACGTTAACAGAGGGCAAAATTTATATTGCAGGCGATATCTTTCCTGTCTCAAATGCTGTCTTGGAGAATATTTCCATGATTGGGCGTGTGGAAATTGGTGTAAAGCTACAAAAGAAATGGGTGACATATGAGGATGATCCAGAGCTGTTGGGGCAAGTTGCCGGCAGTTTGGCAGAAGGAGAGCCCGGAGCGGCACGCGAAGTCGCAAAACTTGTCTGGGCTCTCAAAGATGATGAGCAGCAAGGGGCTTTCTTTCCGGTCTATATCTTACAAGATGGCGTTTTGATTGATCAAAAATCGCCCTCACTCCTTGAACCGGCCATGCAAGCCATTGCGACGTACGACCGCGCCCATGGGCATTATATCGTGGGGGGATGCCGTGTAAGTGCATTGGGAGCAAATAACGGTTGCCAAGTGTTTAGCATTCAAGAGGGAGAAGCCAATATCAATGGTTTTAAACGCAAACGCTTAGCAGCTTTGCGCCATGAAGAGATGCAAGATTTTTCGACAAGCGTTGTTCCTAGCGAAACGCATATTTTTTCGCCCCCAAAAGGGAAAACAAGCTTTACCTTTAAACCCT
Organism: Bartonella sp. OT172YNZD; assembly: GCF_042193725.1. Classification (NCBI taxonomy): domain Bacteria; kingdom Pseudomonadati; phylum Pseudomonadota; class Alphaproteobacteria; order Hyphomicrobiales; family Bartonellaceae; genus Bartonella; species Bartonella sp. OT172YNZD. The sequence goes on from NZ_JBHILZ010000037.1 coordinate 3,697, forward strand.
ATTATTTTCCTCTTGCTGATATTCAGTCTCTTTTGTTGACAAAAGAAAAAACCGTTACCGTCACCCGCGGTGCCGTTGCCGCAGGGCGTGATGGCGTGCCGGATAAAAGCATCACCGCGTTTATCAAAATTGTTCAAGGAACTAAAGAATTTAAAGAAGGAACGGATTTTAAAAAAACCGGAGACACCATTGATTGGGCACCGGTGGGAGACGAACCTTTAGCAGGGAGCAGCTATAAGGTGACTTATCGCTATCGTGCAAAAATCACGGCTGATAAGGTAACAGCGCAGGAAATTACAGTATCAGGGGGTGCGGAGGGTGGTGATATCATTGTCAGTTACACTTACAAACTCCCCCGCATTGACCGTATTGGTCTCAACACAGGGGGAAATGTCGTCTATATCAAAGGGATTTCTTCAGACCAACCCAT
>NZ_JBHILZ010000038.1:0-3674 GCF_042193725.1 Bartonella sp. OT172YNZD
TTAGTGATCATAATCCCCCCTTAAGGCTGTTGTGTGTTTATGCGTGCGTTATGACAGAGCGCGTAGTTATAAGTTTTAAAAAATTGGATTAACTCAACTCAGACACACACTGCATGCATCATCTATTAATTCGATTTCTTCTTTTCTTTTTTCGATGAGTTCATCCCTTAAGAGATCAAGCTTACTTTCGACTAAGCACATAAACAAGATTAGCTTACTTAAGCGATAAAAAGATGATAACTCTTGAGAAAAATAATTATCAAACCAGTCCGTAAAAGCTTGCGTAAACACAGATAAAAACCATTGATTAAAGTCATCGTACGGCAATAACGGAAAATAATTTCTATCATCACGCACAAAGATACTATGCAGCATATAGACAAGAAAACCTGTTGATGAGGGATCTATGCTTGTTTCAAGACATGCATCTTGAGGCGAACGGACACCATAATATATGTCTTTTTGTCCAATCTTATTAACAAGATCAATCAACTGGACTTTGCTTATAGTGATCTGTGGGACATCTATCATCTCTGATCTTTCTTCTTTAAGAGTGTGAAGGGTGCTGTTGATGTTTGTTATTATCTGTAGGGGTACCAATAAAAGCAGAACTAGAGCCAGAACATCCTTTCAGTTGTTGCAGCTTTAGATAATTCTTTAAAGATAGACCTTTTCCTTGTTCCCAACGACAAACAGAGGCTTGCTTAACGCCTAAAATGTCTGCTAATTCCTTTTGTGTTAGCGATAAACACTTTCGGATAGATTTAATCTTGAATTTTTCCTCTGTGTCCATTTGAGTTAAGTCCTTTATTTTAACCATATACGCAATTGTATAACATATATTAAAAAAAACAATAGATTTTTTTTAATTTAAAAATCATAAGTAACTAATTATGACGAAAAATATCATTGCTACATTGCAAGTATTGCAATCTGAATTTGGTCTCAGTCAAAAAGATCTTGCCGATAGACTAAATGTAACTCAAGCAACCGTATCAAGATGGTTAGGAAATGAATCAGATCCTAGAGGTTCACACAGAGACGCAATTTTAGAACTTTATAAAAGCTTAAAGGGTTATAATCAAATTACTACACTTGTTCCTGTTATGGGATATGTAGGAGCAGGATTAGAGATTGACACCGATGTTGAGCAAATCCCAGAAGATGGGCTTGAAACAATTGAAATACCATTTGATTTGCCTTTTGAAGCAATAGGTTTCGTGGTTCGTGGAAATTCTATGTATCCTGTGTATAAAGATGGTGATTTAATCGTAGTTAAACATCTGCAAACAAAGCCAGTGAGCGATTATTACGGTGATGAAGTCATTGTTCTGACAGAAGATAATAGGCGATTCATCAAACAAATTACTCGCTCTTCAGAAGGCATTGTACTCAAATCATGGAATGCAGATCCCATTAAAAATGTTAAGATAAAATGGATTGGGGAAATAATTTCAATACTGCCACGTAAAGCTTATCGCTTGCTTACGAAATAATTCACAAGTCAACCTTGAATTCTCTTATTTTGAAGATGGCATTTAAGTGAAAATGCAAAAAATAGTGGATAAATGTACAAATGACTTATTTGCCAAAAGATAGACTTAAAATAGCGCGTAAGAATGCTGGATATGCAACACCAAGCGAAGCTGCGCGCGCTATACCAGCTCTTAATCAAAATACCCTAATTAGTCACGAAAATGGAAATCGTGGTATTTCGCGCCAAATAGCCGAGCTCTATGGACAAGTATTTAATGTAGATCCGGGGTGGATTTTGTATGGCGAGTCTCCTCAAGAAAATCCTAACCTCAATATAAGTATTCCTCTCGTTTCATGGATTAGCGCTGGAGAGCTAAGCGAACAAGATGGAATAATGGACTTTTCAGATTGTCCTAAAACAGAGGCTGTTAATCTTCCCGCTGGTGAATGGATTGCTTTGCGTGTAGATGGCACATCTATGAATAAAATTAGCCCTCCAGATTCTATAATATTTGTAAATATGCGAGACAAAAAACTTGTACCTAATGCCTGCTATGTAATTGCAGATGAATCTGGACAAGCGACATATAAACGATACAGACCTAATGATGATCCGCCTTTTCAGCCTGCTTCATACGACAAAACAATAAAAGCTCCAAAACTTGAAGGTGCTATCTCTATAATAGGTCGTGTACGACGTACTATTCTTGATATGTAAACACAATGCGATTCTCTGTTCACGTTATCAATGAGATTGCCATCAACAGATTGAAGCGAGTTTGATTGATTTTTACCAGTAAACCGCACATTTACTGATTTTAAAATCAACTTTTAATTCCATTGTTTTTGAAGATGCTATTTAAGTGAAAATGCAAAAAAATGAAATATATGTGATTTTTTGCTTGCTTATATTTATACATTTGCGTATAAGTAATTATACAAACCACGCACAAACAATCGCCAAGAGGCGTTAGGGAGGAGAAATTATGGAAAATCCAATTCTTATAAATTCTGATGAAATTTTATTAGTTGTCTATAATGATGATCAAAACATTGGTCGGTCTGGACCACTTGATGCAAGCCAAATTCTAAGCATTGTTGATGAGGTAGATGATGCAATCCAAATCTTTCGTATAAATCCTTCTGAGAATAATTGTGAAGACATTTCTGAAGAAATTGCAGAAGCATATGTAAAAGAAAATATTGAACATCTCCATGAGGATAGTAAAGTTCATGACTTTATACGCGAAAGTGATGCTTACAATGATCTTTTATCTGAGTTAGCAGAAGAAAAATATAATGATGAGGTCTACGGGACCTATGAAGAGCAAAATAAATTACGTCTTTGTGATGTGCTTTAAAAATTCTAAAGGGCGCATTTAAAAGCGCCCCCTTTCATTCATCAATCCCATCAATATGAGGTTCGTAATGGAAAAGCCTATTGCTATCCAGCACAATACAATCAAACACGAAACCGTTCAAACGGTCAACGCTCGTGAGTTACATGCGTTTTTGGAAATTGGGAAAGATTTCTCTACTTGGATTAAGGACCGTATTCATCAATATGAATTTGAAGAGGGAAATGATTTCATAAAAACACAAGATTTGCGGTCCCCAAAATTGGGGAGCGCAAAATCTAGAGCTGTTACAGCTATAGACTATCACCTCACATTAGACATGGCAAAAGAGCTCGCCATGGTAGAGCGTAATGAAAAAGGTAAACAAGCCCGTCAATATTTTATTGAATGCGAGCGGCGTGCAAAGCAAGTTGTTACACCACAAATCGATTACTCAAGTCCACAAGTAATGTTAGGTGTATTAACTCATCTAAAAAATGAAAATGAGCGTAAAGACATCATCATTGAAGATTTAAAACCAAAAGCAATGGCTCTTGAAAGCTTACAACGCTCTGATGGGCTCTTCGGTCTTACTGAAGCCGCTAAAATACTCGAGATGCAACCAAAACAGTTCATTCAATTCTTACAGCAAAAAGGTTGGGTTTACAGACGAGCAGCAGGTGGAAATTTGCTTCCTTATCAAGACAAAATCCAAAAGAAACTTATGGATTGTCCAACTATCACACTTCAAACCGCAAATGGAATAGAAAAAGTCGTACCAGCAGCAAAAATCACAGCAAAAGGAATTGGTGTGCTGTCTCAAGAGCTTAAAAGACAAAGCATGCATTAAGAGGCTATTGT
>NZ_JBHILZ010000039.1:0-3203 GCF_042193725.1 Bartonella sp. OT172YNZD
TTGAGACTTTGAATTATGCCATTGAGGATGTTCGCAAAGAAGCAAGACAAGCAGCAGCTATTGGTCTAGCGGTGGCTAATTTAAGTTATGATGATACACCAGGGAAGTTGAGTGTTTCATTTGGTAGCGGGGCATGGCGTGGACAATCTGCATTTGCTCTTGGAGCTGGTTATACATCTGAAAACGGAAAAATCCGCTCTAATCTCTCTGCTACGAGTGCTGGTGGTCATTGGGGAATAGGTGCTGGATTTAGAATAACACTAAATTAAAAACAAAAACTAATTCGCCCTTGCCTTAATACATAAGGTGAGGGCAAAATTTTAGAAATACATAAGTAGTCTTTACATAGAAGTTCATAGGGTAATGATGGTATAAATTCAAAAATTTTATGACAACCGATTTTATTTTTATATTTTTACTAGAAAAACATCAGCTCTTGAATTTTTCTCGGAGAGGCTATGTTTTAGTAACTCAAAGACTCTTGTTTTTTGTTACTTTTTTCAGGGATGATAATTTTTATAAAACTTGTATTTGTTAGAGATAAAAATTTTAACAAAAAAGTTACAATTACAGAATAATATTTTCATATAAACCCACTTAATATGTTTACAGGATAAACTTAGAAGTGAGTATTCAATAATTTGATTTACGAACAATATCTATTGGGGAGATATGCTTATAAAAATTTTCTGTTCCACTACTTTATTTATTTTCTCTGTATAGAAGCAATTATTGCATTAAGACTCATTCTGGTTAATAGAACGCTTAAACGTACACACATAAATTAGAGAAATTTAGAAAATTTAAGACAAGACTTAGAAAAACATTACAAACTCCAACTGTTATCGAAAAGACTTTAACAGTTGTTGAGGGGTTCTGTACCTCAATAACACAAGCTCACATTTTTTATTGCTATTTTATTTAATATCCTATACGTAGCGAAGATGAATGCAATTAAGACTCATTTTGCTCAAAACAGCTAGGAAGATAAAATAAAGGTCTAAAGAACCTCAAAGATGTAATAAAAAAGAATAAATAATACAGAAGGCAGATATGAAAACTAAACTTATTCCACAATAAGAAACCAAGCGTTTTACTATGATTAAGCTGCACATAGCCTTAATTTTTAAAAAGAAAGTATGCACATTTTAAAAAGGTATTTGAATTATGAAATATAACCGCCTTCTATACTCTAAAAGTGTTAGAAATATTTAGTCCATTCTTAAATTAGACCCAAAATATGTCATCTTTATGTCAAATTACGCCTTTCTTTTTTTCTGAGCTCAAAGACTCGTTACGAAAAAAACAAACACTGCAAAAGCAAAACAACTTGAAATTTTAACAACCAAAAAGACCAAATAAAACCATGCCAAAATTAACATAATGAAGAATGTGTCTTTTTTATGTTTTGTATGAGGAAAATTTTATGAAAAAGTTATCTACCACTCTAGAACGCAATGACGATAATTATCCTCGTTCTTCTTATTCCTCGTTTTTGTTTAAGGTGCTTTCTTCAGCTGCAATAGTTGCATTCTTAGCGAATGTATCTCCAGTTTTTTCAGCGAGTTCTGATTTAACAAAAGTGCTTCTTAACAGTGGAGAAAGTGCTGCTGAAGAGGATGCCAACAGTAGCGCATCTTTTCTTAATGTGCTGAATGTAGAAAAAAAGAATTCTTTAACAGCGCAGAATTATTTAACAGCATTGAATATGGGGCCAATATCAAAAGTAGATGCGTCTGTTGATTATGCCAATTTCCTCATCAAGACTCTTTCTGGTAAGAGCGATAACACTTCCATAATAAATATTTTGACAGCAGAAGATAATAATTTATCGAAAGGGGTGATAAGTACAGAAGAGCCTTATAAGAGATCTCTCACTAACCGACAGTTGCCTATTTCTGATAGCTCTACCATCCAACAGTTTGCTTACAATAGTGAGAATGCAATACCTGTTACAATGCCTGTGAATGTGTCTGACCTGCTGCGGGATGGAAATGCAGGAATGCAACGTGGCGTAGAGGGAGAGAATGTCTACTTTGGTAACAATATGGATCAAAAGGTTGTCAATTCTGTAGTTATTGGTGCTAAGACGATCGCAAGGTTCAAACCAGGCGTAAGTGACAAGCAGAATTTAAATGGGCCTACAGTTGTTGGTTATGGTGCAAAAGCCTATAGAGGATATTCTGTTGCTATTGGTATATTCTCGGAGGTAAATGGAATATATGGGATTGCTATTGGACGTAACGCGCAGGGGGGGGCTGAGGGGGGGGTTTCAGCTATAGCTATAGGCGCTTATTCTCAGGCTAAAATGGAGGATAGTATTGCAATCGGTTCTGCTCCATATTTTGATGAGAGTGAAAGAATAGAGGATGAACATAGAACAATTGCATCTGCTGAGCATACAATAGCTATAGGTAGTAAAGTGCATGTGGAGGGAGAGTACGGTATAGCTATGGGTTATAAGGCGCAAGTATCCGATAAGAAGGATAGCATTGCGATAGGTAATATGGCGCACGCTTTTGGTATGAGCTCTGTTGCAATAGGTTCCGAGTATAATGCAAAGAGCGAACACGGTGAAGATGATTATACAACAGCGAAGGAAGATTATACGACGGCTTTAGGTTCTGTTTCTAAAGCCTTAGGATATGGATCGACCGCTGTTGGACACCGTGCCTATGCAGAAGCAAAGAATAGTATTGCTTTTGGATTTTATTCAAAAGCAGAGGCAGAGGGAGGTATCGCAATAGGTTCAGATTCTTCTGTTTCGGTAGAAGGTGGTGTTGCTTTAGGGAGCGAGTCTTTTACCAAAACTCCTGCCGGTGTTTTTGGGTATGCCCCTACGACGAAAGGTGAAGTTGCCACAAATCCTATACCTCAGTGGAAAAGCACGTTAGCTGCTGTTAGTGTTGGTGATATTTTTTCTGGCAAAACGCGACAAATCACAGGCGTAGCAGCTGGTAGGGAAGTGACTGACGCAGTGAATGTTGGACAGCTAATGGATTTAAAAACTTACGTTGATAAAGCTAATAAAGAAGCAGGTTGGAAATTGTCTGTTGACGATGAAAATACTACAATGGCTAACTTTAACAACGGAGTAGATTTATCGTCTGGAAGTAGTAACCTGAATATAACAAAAGGGAAAGAAGACAATAAAGTAAAATTTGATTTAGCTCCCGACATCACATTAACGAGCTTAAAGGCAG
>NZ_JBHILZ010000004.1:0-142338 GCF_042193725.1 Bartonella sp. OT172YNZD
AACGTTGTAACGACGCAGCATAAAAAAACTTGTCACGTAAGGACGGACAAGGCTTTCTCAAGCTTATCACCCTAGAGCTTTATTTGCTGTAAATTCAAGACTTTCTCTGCTGAAGCAAGACTTAAGGTTTGCATTCAAGTTGTTCTGAATGCTTTTTACAAAACGGGCTATTTAAGCGTCTCTCAACACTTCGCTGAAGCATGACAGCACCAGGACGACATATGGGAAGATTATCCGATTTATGGTTCTCACACCATTCTTGTATTGTAAAGCTAGGACGAAAACCTGATTGCGCCATACACATTTCAATACTAGCAAATTGATTCAAATCTAGCGCCACAACCTTATTAAGGTCCGGTACTCCACATTCTAAAAGTATTTTATTTCTCCATAATGCTGGAGAAAGTGAGGGAATTGAGTTAACACATCCAGTGATACTTAACAGAGCCATGCAACTCAATAGTTTTAAGATTTTCTTCATTTTTCCCCTCTTTCAATGGATTTATTTACAATAAAAAAGCTTATAAGCCTGTTGATATTTTCTGTTCATACTGTGTTCAAGACAGGTTAGGACTAAATTGAGATGATGGATTGAGAAAACAATCCCGCCATTCCAAGCGAAGGCAAGGATGGCAGATTGTTGATCATCACAAGAAAGACTTAAGGTTTGCATTCATATTGTTCTGGATGCTTTTTACAAAACGGGCTATTTAAGCGCTTCTTGACACTGCGCCTCGGGATCACAGCGCCTGGACGACAAATGGGCAAGTTTTCGGCTTTATGATTTCCACACCAGCCCCCCCTATCATATTTATCATGGAAACCAGCTTGAATCATACAAGCTTCTATGGTTGCCCATGCATTGTTGCTTAAATTTCTGTTTTCTGGAAATACATCATAAGGAGCTGGCATTCCACATTCTAAAAGTGCTTTTTTTACCTCAAGCCGATCTGCTCCTGATTTCTCCCACACCGTGAAGTATCCTGCAGGAGTTTTATTAAACTGACATCCAGCGATACTTAACAAAGTTACAGCGCTTAATAATTTTAAAGTTTGTTTCATTTTTTACTCCTTAAAGGGAATTGTACTCGATGGGAAAGTCCATATATATCTCGACATTTTGGACCCGCATCTCCAAGGCAAGTATGGGGATTGTAAGGATTTGTGAACATGTTCCATGTTTCTTTCGACCAGTTACTACCAGCAGGTGCTGTCTCGTAAGTATAGCCATTGCCGCCAATCCATCGACTTACAAAGTCATATCTATGCCCATCAAAGCCAATAGTGGTTTGTTTGCCACCACTCACATAACCTAACAGACCGGATGCAACTAAAACATTGAAGGCTGGTCCATAGAGATTGATATTCGTGTTGTCGGCTATTCCGTGCACACCTTCTTGTTTGAAAGAATTCAGCATATTCCCCAATGTCATTGTCCCACGGCTATGTCCATAAAGTTCTAATCCTGTAAGACCATAGCTATACATCAAATCTTTTGCTTCTTGTGTTGAATTGGTCAAACCCCAAAAGTTATTTTCCATAAACTTCTGATAGCCCGCGACTAGAAGTTCTGAGATAGCAGAATCAGCTTCTGGGAACACAACAAAATAAAGCGGTTCATTTTTATTCTCCGCATGTTGCTCTGCATAAACAGCAGCTTCATAGGGTGGCGTAAAGATGCCATTAAAGGACACATGCACCTTGCCATCAGAGCCTTCTTGCAAATGCTGCTTTTCCTCATCCGTTAAATAATGTGCGTGAGGTATTGGTTGTCCACGAGCGTCTGTGATATACTGTCCATTTGCATCTATTTCATAGAGTATATTGCCCTTTTCATCACGGTCGACCGCAGCGATGGGGTGTTCTTTGATAAACATGGTTTTATAGGAGTCATCGCTCACTTTAAACCCTTCTTCTAAGAGTTGGGTTGCCATTTCGCGGTTTTCATGGACGATTTGTTCCAGCTTGCCTACATCGAGCTGTTGTACACCCTTATGGGCGGTGGCAGTATCACGATTAAGGGAGGCTATGGCTTGTTCAACATCTTGTCCTGTTAATGCCTTCTGCCCTGCTTCATCAGTCAAGACGATGGTGCCATTGCTGATAGCGGATTTGGTATATCCTTCCTCTGAATCTTTAGCTTTTGAATGATCTAAGACATTTTTAGCAATGTTTTTCCCAACACCATATTTGCCCTGATACATCGGACCACCTGCAGAAATGCTGATCCCATGACTGCTAGCTTGCGCATGCGCACTGTTGCTGATGTCACTGGTGCTGATGCTTCCTGTGGTCAGGCTGTTTTTTTCTGCCGGCGCGGTGCTTTCAATAATACCTCCGGTTAGGGTCGTTTTATCTTTAACGTTGATCTTAAAGCCGCCATCACCCGCCTTGATGCCTGATTGTTCCACAACACTATGATAATTGCTAGAAGATTTATTCTTGTTCAATGAAATATTGGTTGTGGCTGTACCATCCTTTTCTCGGCTATTATACCCAATGGAAACAGAGTTTTGCTTACTGGAAAAAACAATCCCGCCATTCCAAGCAAAGGCAAGGATGGCAGATTGTTGATCATCACCAATAGAAACACTTAAGGTTTGCATTCAGGTGCATTTTTATATTTTTTACAATAAGGGCTATTTAAGCGCTTCTTGACACTGGGCCTCGGGATCACAGCACCTGGACGACAAATGGGCAAGTTTTCCGCTTTATAATTTCCACACCAGCCTCCCCCCACATCATATTTATAGCGAAATCCCGCTTGGAGCATGCAAGCATCAATGGTTGCATTTGCATTGTAGCTGAGCTTTCTATTTTCTGTATCAGCATTAATAAGGCTTGGCAGACCGCATTCTAACAAGGCTTTTCCTACCTCTGTAAAACCTGCTCCTGGCTTTTTCCACGCAGCCACATCTCCTGGGGGAGTTTTATTAAACTGACATCCAGCTATACTTAATAGAGTTATCGCACTTAATAATTTTAAGGTTTGTTTCATTTTTTCCTCCATGATCTAATTCAAGGTTTTTGTTCACGATGAGAAGGGCCGTAAAGTATGCTGCACATACGCCCCGCATGTCCAAGGCAAGTATGAGGATTGTAAGGATTTGAGAACATATTCCATGTTTCTTTAAACATGTTACTACCAGCAGGCACTGTCTCGTAAGTAGAGCCATTGCCGCCAATCAATCTGCTTACAAAGTCAAATCTATGCCCATCAAAGCCAATGGTAGTTTGTTTGCCGTCACTCACATAACCTAACAGACCGGATGCAACTAAAACATTAAAGGCTGGTCCATAGAAATTGATATTCGTGTTGTCGGCTATTCCGTGCACACCTTCTTGTTTGAAAGAATTCAGCATATTCCCCAATGTCATTGTCCCACGGCTATGTCCATAAAGTTCTAATCCTGTAAGACCATAGCTATACATCAAATCTTTTGCTTCTTGTGTTGAATTGGTCAAACCCCAAAAGTTATTTTCCATAAACTTCTGATAGCCCGCGACTAGAAGTTCTGAGATAGCAGAATCAGCTTCTGGGAACACAACAAAATAAAGCGGTTCATTTTTATTCTCCGCATGTTGCTCTGCATAAACAGCAGCTTCATAGGGTGGCGTAAAGATGCCATTAAAGGACACATGCACCTTGCCATCAGAGCCTTCTTGCAAATGCTGCTTTTCCTCATCCGTTAAATAATGTGCGTGAGGTATTGGTTGTCCACGAGCGTCTGTGATATACTGTCCATTTGCATCTATTTCATAGAGTATATTGCCCTTTTCATCACGGTCGACCGCAGCGATGGGGTGTTCTTTGATAAACATGGTTTTATAGGAGTCATCGCTCACTTTAAACCCTTCTTCTAAGAGTTGGGTTGCCATTTCGCGGTTTTCATGGACGATTTGTTCCAGCTTGCCTACATCGAGCTGTTGTACACCCTTATGGGCGGTGGCAGTATCACGATTAAGGGAGGCTATGGCTTGTTCAACATCTTGTCCTGTTAATGCCTTCTGCCCTGCTTCATCAGTCAAGACGATGGTGCCATTGCTGATAGCGGATTTGGTATATCCTTCCTCTGAATCTTTAGCTTTTGAATGATCTAAGACATTTTTAGCAATGTTTTTCCCAACACCATATTTGCCCTGATACATCGGACCACCTGCAGAAATGCTGATCCCATGACTGCTAGCTTGCGCATGCGCACTGTTGCTGATGTCACTGGTGCTGATGCTTCCTGTGGTCAGGCTGTTTTTATCTGCCGGCGCGGTGCTTTCAATAATACCTCCGGTTAGGGTCGTTTTGTCTTTAACGTTGATCTTAAAACCGCCATCACCCGCTTTAATGCCTGATTGCTCCACAACGCTGTGATAATCGCTAGAAGATTTATCCTTGTTCAAGGATATATTGGTTGAGGCTGTACCCTCCTTTTCTCGACTATTATAACCAATAGAAAAAGAGTCTTGCTTGCTGGAACTTTGTCCCGTATCACTGCGGCTGACAACGGTAAAATCACCCCCTACTTCCATTTCTACACGCTCTCCAGAAACCACGGCGCCTGCCAATGTGGTATCCTCTCCACTGCTGGTGTGAACAGTGCCGGTGCCTATAATATGGCTGTTCTTCTGGTGAACCTCCTCACTGGAACCCTTGCCTTTACCAAAAGAAGTATTCCCCATCCACCCTGTACCACCAGTACCATAACTATACCCAACATTCATTGAAGCGCTTTGCGTATGATTTTGTGTGCTTTGCGTGTTTTGCGCACTTTCAAAGGTGATATCTTCACCTGCTTCCATGGTGATATTCCCACTCTGCTCATCATTTGCACAGACTGGATTGGTACCAGCGATAATATCAGCGCCAACAGCATGGATGCTGCCTTTGTGGGCATGCATATTAACAGCGCGCCCGCCTTCTATACTATCTGTTACCGCTGTGGAGGTCTGAACAGAGGCTTCTGCCTTCTCTGTCTTAAAGCCCAAGGTTACGCTGGCAGAAACATCAGCAATATCACGAATAGACTGTTTGTTTCCACCCTTCATCCCATCATAAAGACCTTTGCCTTTGCTATAGAGATCATAGCCTTTTAGACCAGCAATAAGACCATTACCGATTTTGTGTTTTGTATCCCCATGACCAAAACGTTTTGCTGCATCCCTTACATCTTTTACTGTACCAAGAATGCCTACATTGACAGAGCCTGTCACACCAGCAAAGGACTTTTCATGTTTTTCTTTTGCGTTAGAGGTATCGTAGCTTTCCGAAAGCGTGATATTATTGCCGGCATCAATGTTTACATCATGATCCGCCAAAACATTTGTCGCTTGTAAATTCACATCATTGTCAGCAGTAATCTGCACATCTTGGCGTGCCGTGATGTGTGATTGTGTGGAAGTGGTTTCCCATTGATCGCCCGTATCTTTGGCGCTTGCAATTCCAACACCTACAGAAGCACCGCTGTTGCTCTTTTCAAACTGAATGCCAAAGCTTGTGCGTTCTTCCTTTGAGCTTGCCCTATGACGATTGTGACCCGGTAAAACATTGATATCATGGGCTGCCGAAACATGAATATTTTCCCCTGCAGTAAAATCAGAGCCAACAATTTTCACATCTTTTTTCTTGGCAGTGATGGTGATATTGCCATCCGCATTGAGAGAAGAGCCTTGATGCTCAAAACTCTCTTCATTTTCTGTCTTTCCCTCACTCCCGTATATCGACACAAAGCCCTTGCCTGATCCCACACCAAAACCCGTTTCATGGGTCTCTGAATGGCTGCTATGGTGATCTGTCATGCCATCAATCGTCACACTTTCTCCGCTCACATTGATATCTTGACCGGAAAGCAGATGAGAAGCAGTGATTGTGGTCTCTTTGTCTGATTGTGTGATAATGTTGCCCGTTGCTCCCAGAACAGAGGAGACCGTTGTGCTATGCGATTGAGATGTATCGGACGATTTTTCATGCAAAAAGCCACTTGATGAGGATTGTGCTTGTTGATCCAACTGTTCTTTAGCGCCTTTGATGACAATCTTTCCCCCAGAATGAATGGTAATATCCGCTTGTTTCTGATCTCCCAGTGTTTCCTTTCCTGACGTTTCCTCTGCCTTACCGGCTATGAGCGTCGAGGCGACAACTTCCGTATTGTTTCCTGAGTCAATGGCAACGCCTTGCCCCCCTGTTATGCTTGACCCCACAACTTGGACAGCATCCACCTTGTTATGCTCAGATTTGCTGCTACTAAATGCTCCACCCTCTTTGTGATACGACATCTCATAATGTAAGCCATCCTCTGCATTATTGATCAAAACATCGTTGCTGGCTTTCAGCACCACCTTGCCCTCAGCCGCAATGGAACTCCCTGTAATGCTAAGATCATGCGATTTGCCATCCTGCCCTGCAATGACAGTGGTATCACCTCCCGATTTTATCAAAGAGCCAACGGCATGAGAGGCTTGCATATCTACTTTCGTATTGTTGCTCTGAAGATGATACTCCATCTCATCATTTCTCACCCCTATTGTTATCTCCCCTTGGGCGCCAAGTCCAACATTGCCCTTGGCATCTATATCGGAAGCAGCAATATGGATATCGCCACCCGATAGAACAGTGCTCTCTTTTCCAGAACTTAAATGAGAGCCATTGTGCAAGGCAACATGAGAGGTTTCACTCCCACTCTGATTGTCCATACTGTTGCGTGTGGCATCAATCGAAACATTCCTCTCAGCTTGCAAGAGAAGTTTATCCGTTGCTTGAACATCAGAGCCTAAAATATTCAAATCTTGTCCAGAGGAAAGCGTTGTTGAGCCTCCAGAGTTGACTTCCGATTTATGATGCATGGTGGCATCACCCTGCTCATCATGGTAAAGGGTTTCTGCTGAACCGATCGTCAAGTTGCCTTCTTCTGTAGCCATGGCAAGATCACCCCCGGTGGTGATCCCCACCCCTGAGGCGGTGATATCTTGTTTAGCAATCACCGTTGCATTACCACCAGCAGAAAGTGCCTCGGTGTTTAATACTGTCTCCACGCCGTCAACGCTTGTGCGCCCTGTATCCAAACGAATGTTGTTCTCCGCAAATAAAACAGCATCACCACCCGCCGCAAAATGCCCTCCTTGACTAAAGATATCCCCGCCATGCACATGCAATTGGTGGTTTGCCGCAATCCGCCCTGAATTGGTTATTGTAGAATTGCTTGTATTTTGGCTGGTGATATTGACATCATCGCCCATGATCAAAGCCCCAGCAGAGACAAAGGAGGCTCTCTCCTTTTCTGGAAGGTAAAGCACCGGTGCATAAACATCCATGCCCTTGACCTGTTGACGCACATAAATCACCATCGGCGCTTCTAGGGACGCCAATTGTTCTTCACTCAAAGCCTCACCAAAGGGGAGATTGTGGGCTTTTGCATAGTCTGCCCCACCATCCAGCAAGGTTTTGACTTGTTCAATGGCATCACTTCCAGGAATAAAGGAGCCTTTGCCCAACCCTTGACCAACAAGATCACGCATTTGTTTTTCAATCAATTGTTTTTCAAAATAGGAATCGCCTAAGAAAAAAATCTCTCTATCAGGATTGTAGCCAATTCTGTTCAAAAAATAGGCTGAGCCATAAAACTTGCCAACATCAAGGAATTCCGCACGCGTTTCATAAATGAAATTCTGGTTGGGCAGCGTGCCACCAACCCCACCCGATTGGGGCTTTGGTAAAGGGAACCCCTCAGCAAGTTCCCCTGCATTATTGAGATCCACTTTTGGTGTAAAGAGAGCGCCAGCCCCGGTTAAACCACTCAGCTCCTCCAGTGGTTTACGTTCAGCTGCTTGTGCTTTAAAATACGCATCCCCTGTAATCGAACCTTCCGCTGCCGTGTTATTGAGTTGATCGACCACCAAATTCAACGTGCCACCCGCTTGAACAAGACCAGGGACGCTCTCCAAAGCTTCTGAGCCAGTTTGGCGATCCTTGCCATTTGACTATATCTAAAGAAACATCGCGGCTTCCATCAGCTTTATAGCCATAACAATAACCATCCTGCGTATTGGCATTACACCCCATATAGGTTTTTTTATAAGCCGTTGCACCCAGATTGGTCAGCACACCAGCGTGGATATCGGCATTACCCCCCGCTTCTATAGTGCTATAATGGTTGTCAATGGTATCAGCGTTAATGATGAGATTGCCACTAGATTGTATCATCCCCTGAACCGTCGGTTTATGCGAAAACCTTTGTGTGACAGTCTTTTCTGTCATATGTGACCAGTGTTCGTTTATTGACCAGATCCCTCCTGCCTTCCACCTATCACCATTCCATCGATACTGTTCTACAGAGTTTCTTTCGTCAATATATTTCCAAATAAAAGCCTTATAGACTGTTCCGTCGCTTGAAATTGCGGTGCCATAGGTTTCTTCTTTACTATTCCAAAGTGGATTATCTAAGTAAATGTATAAGTGTCCTTTCCAAACTCCGTTATCATCTTGATATTCGTGCCCTTGTCCCCAAAGACCAACTTTCGCATCTTGATATAACATCCCATCACTGAGTTGACCAGAACCCTTTGGTTTTTGGAATGAAATATCGCTATATTCCGTTTTTTCCGTGATGACAGGCGTGCTATCGGCTTCGTTTTTCAGGGTGTTGGTTTGGATATTTAAGTTTCCACCAGCTTGAATAAAGCCTGCTTTATTGACAAGGGAAAGGCTTTTTCCGCTGCCAGCCGCATTGGTGAAAGATAAATCACCTTCTGCCATTATGGTGCCAAAATCATTCAACACTGCGCCATCGACTTGTAAGGCACCATTGCCCTTCACATAAATTAAGCCCGTTTTGTTGTTGATCACATTGCCCGTCACGCTAAAGGCTAAATCCTGCCCCGATGCCAATTGACTACTATTTCCAAGCTCTCCCGTCTTGATCACGAAATCTCTGGCTGCTAAAATCGACGTTGTCTCATCAACTATAACGCTTGGGGCAACAAAGAGAATATCTCCAGTCCCTCCCTCATCTGTCACGGCTTGTAGCCGTGCATTGTGAATCTCAAGGGCATTGGTGATTTGAAAGTCTAAACCGCCATAAGTCAATTCGCTGCCCGAGACATCAATATGATCTGCAATTAAATACAGCGTTTGCGGCGTATAAATATGAGAACGATTATTGCTCAAATCGAGAGTGTTCGCTGTCAATCTCACATCCCCCTCAGCAGACAGCACATTCTCAACACTGATCTCTCCTGATACCGACGTCAATGTTGCGTTGCCATAGCCTATGACCTGATCATAATAAATGTCGTTGCCTGCAAAAATTTCAATATTGCCACCACTGGCAATCTGACCAACCTTCACCCCTTCTTTTGCTGTAATCATAAGGGAACCGTTTTCATCTAAAACAAGATCCCCTGAACCGCCCGTAGAAACGACACCTGTCATCAGTGTGCCTGCATCAAGGCCGCCAACCTTTAAAACAGCTTCTTCACCCGTCATCAGTGAAGAAAAGTCAACTGCCCCGCCCTCAATATTTGCCTTGCCATGAGCTAAAAGCTGCCCAAAATGAACGGGGGCATTTGTTTCTGGTTGTGCTTGAATGGCAACATTTTGATGCGACAGAATTGTTTGAGAAACAGTCTGCCCGCAACAGTTCCTTCAAAATGCACTGTGCGTGAGACAATATCGATAATATCAACAGCCCCTTGGCCAGAGAAAAAATTGGCTCCCTTGGCGCCAAAGGTAATATCCTCACCTCGCACTTCAAAGCCTTTCAAAAAACCGCTCGCATCAATTTCGGGAACACCTGTGGTTAAGGTCGCATGGGGCGTATTGATAAAGCCACAACCATCACAGCTTATCCCATTGGGATTGGCTATAATCACATCGGCTGGGCTCCCAAAAACCTCTCCTGGACCATTCAAGGCACTGCGCTTGCTGCTGGTGACTTCATTTAAAATCACTTTCGCTGAACCCGTGAAACGCAAATGCGGATTGCCCGGCATAATGCCCCCCAAATGCGATTGCCCCACTTCTTGCGCATGATTATTCCAAATCACACCCGCATTGCCAATATTAAAATCGTTATATTTATTGTGTGATAAGCCCTTGCCATTGGGCGTGACAATATCAATCGAGGGAACCCCATTGGGCGCTGCCACTATATCCGGACGATGGGCGGCATGAGCGTTAGCATCAACTGCAATTTGCGCCTGAACCGCTTGAGATTGGAACAGAAAAGAAAAACCAAGTCCCCCAAATAAAACCTTTTTGAGCATCGTACTAGAAACTAAAACGCCCAATAAAGCTGCTCTTTCTTCTCTCTTCTCATATCTCATACGTTAACTCCCCAATAAAAAATGCTTAAAGTTCCATTGTTAATGTCATAAAAAATGTTCCTGATTTTTTGTGCTTAACTGTGCTCCAGAAAATACTCGAATAACTGGCATCAAGAGAGACCATGCCCCCCGCAAGCTTGACACCCGCTGTCCAACCAGCAAGCTGGTCACTCTTAACCCCATACAAAACTTGCGAAAACACACGCCCATAATCCAAACCAACAAAGGGACGAAGTTCCCCCAAAACCTTTTTGAAGGTTGCGTGATTGTTCCACGGAATGGTGCGTAGCAACAAATCATTCCGGCTAAAAAAACCGTTATTGCCAAAAAGCAAACTCTCACGCGTACCACGAACATTCGAAGCGCCCCCCAACGAAATCTGCTCAGCCCCCAGTAAATTATGCGGTGAATATTGACCACTCAAAAGATTGCTCAGGATAAAGTCCAAGCCTCCAACCTTAAAAGGCGTCATAGCACTGAGTGTGCCGGTAAATTTGGCAAATTGTGGCTCCGCATCCCCTGCCTCTGGCGCATGTTTCTTTACTGAATGAAACAAGGGAAGACCTTGCAAATAACTCACATCAAAGGTCTAGGTCCCCCCCAACATCTGGCGCGAATGTGAAATCCCAAAATTGGCGACGCTATATTGACGGCTGCCAACCTCTATCTTATTACCAAGGAAGTAATTGTTGGTTCTTTTATAAGAAAGACCTAAATTCAAAGTTGTAAGGGAAACACTATCACGGTAAAGAACCCTGCTTGTACTGGCGTGCAACTCACTGGAATCCCCCGTCGTCTCAATATCGGTAAAATTGCCAGGGATAATGCTTTGGTAATTATAAACAGTGCCATTCAATCCAAAGGTCCAATAACCGTATGGAATACTCACACTCGCTGAAAGATTATTACTATGTCCTTCTTGCTTGCTCCCACCCCAATAATCTAATTGACTGCGTTGATAGTTAAAATCCCACGCATCATTCATCCCTAAAATATTTTCTACCCTCAAGCCCGCACTATAACGCGCATAACCTGTGGAGGCTTGTCCCATATTGTCATGCGAAACAGTAACCTTGAAAGCTTTCTCAGGATGATTGCTAATATTGACAATGGTGCTCCCTTCTTCACGCCCTGGAAGAAGGTCACTTTGAGCGTGCGCTGAACTCAAACGGTTGATCTGATCAAGCCCCTGTTCAATATCGCGCATATTCAGAACATGACCTTGAAGCCCAGGAAAAGCACTCCACACAACATTGTTATAACGAGACGTCGGTGAACCATTATAGTAAATCTCTGAGAGCTTGCCCTCAACGACAACAAATTTGAGCGCCTTGCTGTTTTTGATATCTTGATCAGGAATGTAAAAACGCGCCGTTACATAGCCTTGATCCAAATAAACTTTGGTTAACTGCTTGATTAAGAGCTGGATATCAGAAAGCCCAATACATCTTCCAACATAAGGCTCTGTTACGGCTGATATAGAGCGCCTTTTGACATGATGCACTCCCTCAACAACAAGAGCATGAATTGGAAAACATTGTTTCCCATTCAAAAGCGTTTCTGGATTTTGCTCCGAAGGCGTCTTTATCCTTTTAGGCGTTAAAGCCCGTAATTTTTCAATTCTTTCTAATTGCTGCTTTTCTGAATAACCGCGAGAAAAATTATCTGTTGGGGAATGAAAAATAGCTGAGGAGCGCGCATAAACACTTACACCTGTAAACAAGCCAACTAAAACAAAAATGGCACGAAAAATTCTCAAAAGAGAACTTTGCCGTAAAAATACACAAAACAATACAGATTGCCCCCGCTTTGCACTATTCATGAAGCACTCTTTAAAAAAACTTCATGAACCGCTAACAAGTCCACTCAAAACAGCCACTGCCCTATAACGCTTTTAACAAAAGCACATGCCTCTGCAACCAAAGAAAAGTGACACTAGAAAAACTGCTTTATTTTAACTGCTGAAAATCTCTCCCCCATATTTATATAAAAAGACCTCTAACCAAAACTGTTTAGCACGTCAATGTTTAATACATCAATATCGTTTAATACATCAATATCCCCAGTTTAACGCTACAATATACTTATCAATAATTAGAGATAAATTCACTCTCCAGCTCCTCTAATCCACTCAATACGACACGCATATCAACGAGACATCATGCTATCAAGCACATCCTGTCGTCAAAAACCATCATAGCAAACAATAAGAAATCTTTTTGAGAGCCTTTCAAGACAACCACGCAAAACTCTTTTAATGGCACTCTCATCAAAGTAACCTTTCTCCAAAGAAAATGGAGTCATTTTTGTCAGTTCTTTCTGGACTCTATATCATTTTTTTCAAATGAAAAAAATAAAAATGAATATATTTCAATAGGTTAAATATTTATCAAATTAAAAAAACAATCTATATCAACATTTCAACCTACAAATACAACCAATAGTATAGTTTGAAGGTATTTTGAGGGTTTTAGACACCTTCAAAACTATGAGTAAATACATATATGCAACTCTCTTTAAACAAAGCTTTTTAAAACAATAAAGCTATCATTTTAGATTTCGATATCATCTTTTAAAGAAAATGTAAAAAAAACTAATCTTATATAAGATGGAGTTTCTTAAAATTTTTAAAGCAATCCAAAGTACAGTTTTTAAAAGTGCAAAGCCTCTCTTTTTAGAATAACGCATGATAAGCTATCCTTTTAAAATTGTATGTAAAGAGAGGTATAGATTATAGCTATATTCTATACCCCTTGTAAGGTTATTATGTTTTATAAGTCTATTCGGTTTCTCTAATTTCTAATTTTGGTAGGTTCTTAACAATCTTCATTATTTCTAAATTTACAGTAATAACCCTTTGAAACAACTCAAATGGACAAGCAGGGTTGCCAACGATTTCAACAGCATAGCAATTGGCATCATTAACAATGCCACTCTTTTTATCGGTCTTAACACATTGACGCCCCATAACCCATTCAAGAGCAGGTTTACCATTTACAATATAGTTATAAGCTTCAAGAGGGATATCTGTCATGATAGTATTGCTGTTATAAATAACAGTCGATTTATCCTTTTCGGATATACCTTTATCTTTAGCAGCTTTTGCGAATTTCATTTCTGTAACATAATAGAATTTCTCAGGATTTTGGATATCAGTCAGTTTTGGATTTCCTTTTTTAAAGCTAACAGGATAAGGTGTTACACTTTCATAGTTTACAGGCAAATGACCTAGTTCACGACCTGTTGTCACAAACTTCCAAAAATCCTCAACACTCTTTACACAAAGGATACGAGGCAATTCTGTAGAGAGTTTATCAGCATAACGAGCACGGCAATCTTCTGAATGGAGTAGACCGTAAACATAATAGAATAGATCATCCTTAGTGATAGTTTCATTAGGATAAGCAGCTTTAAAATGTGCTAATCCTTCATCCGTAATGGCATCACGCCTCTGTAAACCAGCGATTTTGTTTTCTTCGGTAGTATTTGTAAACAAATGTGACTGATTATTATCTTTTAAGGCTGTAATATCTTCATAAAAATATCTTGGAAAGCATTGACCATTCTCTATCACCTTAAAATCAGGCACAGTATTACTCATAAATACAGAAAAGTCTTTCATTGATCCTATGTCGGTAACGTGTATTACTGTATTTTCAACTACTTGTCCCATAGGAAATATATGCGGCATTTGAAAAACTGATTCATTAGAGACACTGTCGTGTAAAAGGGCGATAAAGGCTTTGAATAAGGCAATTATTCTCAAATTTAGAAAATTTGCTTCTTACCAATTCTTGTTTGAGAGTAGTACTTCAACTGTTCTTTGTAGCATCAATGTTAATGAAATTGTTTACAGTTTTATTACGTGTTTTACAGTCAGCATGAGGAAAGGTATCTTTAAAACTTTCTACTTCACTATTATAAAAAGTGATCATAGCACTCATATTTTTCATTAAAGCTTTATGGCTTGCATTATATTATATGTCCAAGCGTCACGACTCGTTACGATACCACACGAAAAATTTTCAAAGAGCTTTTTATCATTCCCTTTCTTATCACCTATGGCTAAAAATGCTTTAAAACTGTCATTACATTGATCAAGCCAATCACCGTGCTTGTCTGGTGTAATCATTTGCCAGCTTTGTTTACGCGTAATACCATCAATACTACCAAAGGATTCAATTATCGTAAGTTTTTTCTTGTCTCATGAGGTAATCTCCAATATCATGGAAATATATCTTGCCATGTTGTTTGGATGCTAGATTTTTTTACAAGAATAGAGATAGCAATGAGAGCTCGAGATCCGGAACCAAAAATTTTACCACCTTACTTTTCGAGAAAGTTATCCAGAGGTTCGTTGATTATCTGGTAAATGGAAAATATAAAGGCTGCTAAACTCCTCAATGAAGCATTTTTGCAAGCCATTTAAAGAGCATGCATGGATAAAACTCGTATTTGTGACAAAACCAATAACACCGTGTTTTTTATACGATCACTTGTCCGTCTAATTGCACGGATATAACTATCATAAAGCGCTTGCATATTGATTGATTCAGATTGTGCAGCATAAGTTTCACCAATACGTTTATCTAATATGGGATAAGCGATGTTCTATGCATTATCATTAGCGCTTTTTTGACCTGCTGAATAAGAAGGATTGCCAAAAATAACTTCAATATTGAGCTTTTTCTGACGTTATAAATATTCACTGTTCTCTTTAATTATACCATCTATAAGATCTTTTTCTTTAAGCATCTGAAACGTATCAGCCAAACCAATATGTTTGAAGGGTATATAGTCTCCTCTCATAAGACTATGATAAGTCGATTCAATGTTAATCGCTGCTATGTAATAGGCTAGTAAAACAATCTGATTGGCATGGATATCATGACGGAATTTATATTCCATATCCTCTTGTTTTATGAGATTTGATTGTAAAAGCCTTGTGATAAAAGTCCCAGCGCCAGTAAAAGGGTCAGGAATGGAGACACCACGTGAACCTAGGCTTTTTCCAAACTCATTGCGTAAAACCTCCTCAACGGAACGAATAATAAAATCCACAATCTCAACAAGAGTATAAACAATGCCTAATTTTTCTACCGTACACAAAAAAGCTTTCATAAAGCGTAATAATAAGATTTTTCCTTGCTTGAGGGGAGGTAATCTCAGAGGCACGGAATTTTTCACTGTTATAAAACTCTTGTAATTCCTTAGACTCTTGCTTGATATTGGTTTTATCCAACTTAGCTAAAATCCTTTCCATCGCTTGTGAGATGTTATTATTCTGTACAAATTCATTGCCATCAAACAAGGATTCAAACACGGGACGCGTTATAAGATGTTACGCTAACATCTCAATTGCTTCCTCTTGTTTGATTTTGCTGTTTAAGTTGTTTTTTAATTCCTTATGGAATGCATCAAAAGCGTGAGAGGCTTCACTGCTTTCATCAGAAAGTAGATTTTGAAGATGGGTGACATGATTTTGAGCAATCTCAGCAACATTGCCAGCCCCATTTTTCCAATAATCTGCAATAGCAAATTTCTTAGCAAAAAGGATTTGTAGGGCATTGGGAAACTCAACAAAAAAGGAGAATCTTCCTGTCACGCTATGAATATAATGTGGTTCATGAGCTACTTTTCCAATCTCAAGTCCCATATTTTCTGATTTTTCATGGATATGGATTTTATCCTCAACCGCGATCATATTCTGTAAGGCGATAATCTCCAAAACAAAACTGACATTTTGACCTAAAATCATCTGGTTAAGGGGTATTTCAAAATTCTCATCATGAGCAAGCGAAGCATTGATCACTTGCCAACAACCTTGTATCTCTTATTGTATTTTGAAGCCTGTTCAGCAGAGACACTGACAGGTAGGCCAACGGGCAAAATAATATAGACTCTCTGTTTTTTTCTTTGCACGACGCACGATACGCCCTACCGCCTGTATCACATCCACATGACTTTTACGGAAGCGTAAAACATGATAGCATCAAGAGAAAGGACATCCACCCCATCAGACAGACATCTTACATTGGTGAGCAAACACAGCAGACATTCTCTCCCACATCTTCCTTAAGCCAATCAAGGGCTTTATTACGTTCTTTGGCACTTTGTGTTCCGTCAATATAAGAAAAGCTGCAGTCAAGAGGAAGGTATCTTTATGGACCTTATGAAGATTTAATAATTCTTTCTCTATTTCTTTAAAATTGAATGTGTTACAGATGATCAGATCAAATTCGGGTAAATCATATTTCTTTTTCGCATATGCAATCACTTAGATCGAATGGTAAGCCGAAAACACTACGGTCATTGCATGTGCTAAGACTTTATTTTCTTTTCTCAAAGCTTTTGAGCATCCGTTGGTAGCTGGTAGAGCGAGATCTGAGACATCGAGTTCGGCAGCATCATCTTGTGTTTTATGACACTTACCTACTTTCATATCAGAGTACATAGCAAAGGAACGCAAGAGCACTTGTGCAAGTGCGAGCACCCTCGCATTAATATTCCAAAAGCCCGAAAGTACTGAGTTCAAATCAGCTTTTTTTGCTTTTAGTGCTTATCACACCTGGACATAGCAATAACTCTCCGAATTCTAAGGACACCCACGGAGCGGGCGCATTTTTATGATCGAACTTTAGGGCTTTCCAACCCTACTGATCGCTGCGTAGACGACCCAAATCACCCTTTAAGTAATAAAGTAATTTCAGGAAATTGGCAATGATTTTGAAGATAAAATCGTGCTCAAAATCTCAAAGGACGCTTTCATGGTCACGGAGACAGAAGCAGAAGAATGCTATGATGCTGTAGAAATAGGTCTTGATCTCACAGCATGGGATTTGCAAACAAAACTGAAAGAAAAAAGCTTCCTTGGTTTTTATCGAAAGGATTTAAAGGAGCCGCATACGTCTCTGACTTCATAAACAAGGAAAAAATAAACGACCCAATAACCTTTGCAATGAAGCTGAATGGCGAAACAAGATAAGTTGGCAATACGAAAATATGATCTTTAGCTTTATAGCTTTAGAAGATAATATCATTTTAAAGTCAATACATTCAGCTAAAACGTAGTGATCTCATATACACAGGTACTCCACAGGGTATAGGAAAACTTTCTCAATTTGACAGAATAGAATTATATCTCGAAGATCAATTAATTTTAGTCATCTCACCGGAGCTGAATATGGCCCTTATCATCGATAGGGCAAAAAGATTAGGAAGAAAGAACGCATTTGTAAACGTTTTAGAATTATGTACAGCAATATATGTGCATGGGGCATTCTCCAGTGTATCAGCGCTCATTCTCAACAACAAAACACTGTTTTTTAGTAAAACACATAGGTAGCAGCACTTTATTATACATGGGCTTTAAATCGATTAAATCTGGAATACACAGCTTAAATTCAAAAGAAAGAATATCAACGAATGAAACGAGTACTGTCGGTAAAACAAAACTTTTCACCAGCTATATGGACGGTTTTTTAACACAAATACTAAATCCCAAGGTATCAATATTTTACATAGTGGACTTCCCGAAATTTTTGTCTTCTGGCAGTAGCATTAAAAAAGGCTTTGAACTTATCACAATACATTCTTTCAACATCTTTGCATGATTTACTTTAATAACCATTTTTATATCATTTGCCAGCTCCGCTTTAAAAAAAAATAGCGGATAAAAGGTGCGATTAATGTAGCGACAGGAATAGTTTTATCTTTTGATAACAAAAGGAAATTGCAAGGCTAATAGAGTAATTTTTTTCTGATTCTGTCTCTCACTATGAATAGCTCAACCTCTAATAGAGCTTATACAATCCTCAGTTCTTTTTTTCTTTGTATAACTGAATTACGCTGCATTTCTTTATCATAGTCTCAAGGACTTTTGTGTAAACAATGTGAATTTCTCGCAACGTTTTATAAAATGTTATCAATATCTAAACAAAATCCTTATTCATCACTTTAAAAGAAATAAGCTATAATACTCCTCTTTTCGTTTATGAAACATAAAGTAATTTTTTGATTTATGATAGCATAATACAAACAAAAAAGTGATTTAAAAATCATTTTAATTTTCTATCATAAAAACTGTTTCTTAAACTAAGATGAGAACTCTCGAGCGCTATTTGAACAAAAATTAAAACTCACACCATTATGAATAATAACAAATAATGCACTGATTATAAATAATAAATTTAAGAAAATTATAAAGACTTCTGACAACTTTCTGAAATAATTTTAAAAGCCGCCAAGTCTTTTAATGAACCATTTATTTGTTATTAATAACAATAAAAAACTCCCTATTGAAATATCTGTTACGTTATTTAAGAGAAGAATATCCTCTTTTTTCAAATTTCAAAACCATATTCTTTTCTTTATCCACACAAAATCATAAAAAACGTTTTTTTCCTTTACACCTCATTTATATCATGCTTCGATACAGAATGATGCATTTTTTAGTAATTTAATCTCAAAATAATTAAAGGGAACCCCAAAAAAATGAATTGTAAAAAAAATTTAAAAGATGGTCCTCAAATAAAGCTACAACGTGGACTAGATAACCGTCACGTACAACTTATAGCCCTCGGTGGAGCGATTGGAACAGGTCTCTTCATGGGATCAGGAAAAACAATTAGTGTAGCAGGCCCTTCCATCATACTCGTTTATGCTATTATCGGATGTGCCCTATACTTTGTAATGCGTGCTATGGGAGAATTATTGCTTTCTAATTCACAATACCGGTCCCTTATTGATTTTTCAACCGATATGCTAGGACCGGGAATCGCTTTCTTTGTGGGCTGGAGCTATTGGTTGAGCTGGGTTGTAACTGGAGCTGCAGATATTATTGCTATCATCACTTATATGCACTTTTGGTGGCCAATGCTTAATCCATGGATTGCCGTTTTTTCTTGCATTGGTTTCTTTTTAATTTTTAATCTCTTTGCTGTAAAACTGTTTGGTGAACTTGAATTTTGGTTTGGCCTTATCAAAGTCGTAGCAATTTTAGCATTAATTGTTGTTGGTTTTTATATGATCGCTACGGGCTTTACTTCTCCCAATGGTACTGTTGCTTCTCTCAATCACGTATGGAATGATGGAAATATCTTTCCAAGAGGAATGACAGGTTTTTTTGCTGGATTTCAAATTGCCATTTTTTCTTTTGTTGGTATAGAAATTGCAGGAACAACTGCAGCTGAAGTCAAAGAACCTAAAAAAGTTCTACCAAAAGCAATTAATGCAATACCAGTGCGTATTGTACTCTTTTACATCTTTTCTCTCGCCGTGATTATGTCAGTCACACCTTGGGATCAAATTGTTCCAGATAAAAGCCCCTTTGTTTCGATGTTTTGGCTTGCTGGTATTCCGATAGCTGCTGGTTTGATAAACTTTGTCGTTCTCACCTCGGCTGCCTCTTCAGCAAATAGTGGTATTTTTTCTACCAGCCGTATGATATATGGACTAGCAACACAAAAAGGTGCTCCTCCAATTTTAGGTAAGCTTTCCAAATACCATGTCCCAGCCAATGCTCTATTTTTTTCCTGCTTATGTATTTTAATAGGATATACAATCGCCTCACTCTCTCCAAGCCTCATAACTGCTTTTACAATTGTGACGAGCATCTCAGCTATTGCATTTTTATTCGTATGGTCTGTAATTTTGGTTAGCTATATTGTATATCGTCGCAATCGCCCTCATTTGCATACTCAATCCGTCTACAAAATGCCAGGAGGAGTTATCGTATGCGGAGTAATTTTAGTTTTCTTTGCTTTCATGCTCTATTTGTTAACGTTAGAAGAAGATACCCTAACAGCTTTAAAATACGGTATATTCTGGTTTATTTTCTTAGGCATAACCTATTTTACATTTGTAAAGAAAAAAATTACTCAAGGTAACAAATAAAGTCTATACATAAAAACATCTAAAAAAAGGGTAATTTTAGTTACCCTTTTTCTACTTAACCTCCTCCGCACACTTCAAAAAACCAGGATTCCTATAAACGTCGGTTTGTAAACAATCCGGCTTTTTAAGAGGAAACGCTGATGAGCACTTATATGGTTCACCTACATAAGGCTCTATGGGCTCGCCCTGCCCTGAATACTCACCATGCATTCTAAAAATACTTAATGTGTAAAATTTTATATACTTTATATCACTACTCTAAACAACAGCATCTTACTGCATAATAGGATAAGAAACGAGCTATTCTGTGAAGAACTCTCTATAAACTTCACTGACATTATTTACTAATAAAACATGAGATTTTATCAGAAACACCCCCCTAAAAAATTTATATTCAATTTTTTATCAAAATTAAAAATACAGCTCTAAACAGAATATATCTTAATAGCTATCTACAATAAAAAAAGATTCTGTAAAAATATTTTTCTATTTGTAATAAATTTTAAATATAAATAATATTTATATATTATAAATAAAACATGAAAAATTAAAATATAATATAATTTATGTTTTATTTATTATATACAAAATAATTATTCCATTAATTTATAATGTTTTTTCTTTATTCACATATAGTCATAGAAAAAAATTCCTTTACTCCTTAACCATTGCGTGTTTCGATAGAAGGGATTACCTTTTTTAGGATAATTTTTATTTAAAAATAACTGAGGGGAACTTCCCAAAAATGAACAAACAAAATTTAGAAAAAAAAACTAAGAAGAAATTGCAACGTGGACTACATAACCGACACATACAACTTATAGCCCTTGGTGGAGCGATTGGAACAGGTCTCTTCATGGGATCAGGAAAAACAATCAGTGTAGCAGGACCCTCAATTCTACTCGTTTATGCAATTATTGGTTGTTCTCTATACTTTGTCATGCGCGCTATGGGAGAGTTATTGCTTTCTAATACACAATATCGATCTTTTATTGACTTCTCAACCGATCTTCTAGGGCCGTGTGCCGGATTCTTTATCGGCTGGACATATTGGTTGTGTTGGATTGTCACTGGAACTGCTGAAATTATTGCTATTGTCACTTATACACACTTTTGGTGGCCTGAACTCAATCCGTGGATTCCTGTTATAATTGGTCTTATGTCCTTTTTAATTCTTAACCTCGTCGCCGTAAAACTATTTGGCGAACTTGAGTTTTGGTTTGGCTTTATCAAAATCGTAGCAATTCTAGTCTTAATTGTTGTAGGATTTTATATGATCTTTACCGGTTTTATCTCTCCAAACGGTACGGTTGCTTCTCTTAGCCATATATGGAACAATGGAAATATTTTTCCGCGAGGAATTACAGGCTTTTTTGCTGGATTTCAAATTGTTATTTTTGCTTTTGTTGGCATTGAACTCGCTGGAACAGCTGCTGCTGAAGTAAAAGAGCCTCAAAAAGCTTTACCACAGGCTGTTAATTCAATACCAATCCGCATTGTATTCTTTTATATATTCTCTCTTCTTGTGATTATGTCTGTAACGCCGTGGGATCAAATCAGTCCAGAAAAAAGCCCATTTGTAACAATGTATGCACTTATTGGTATTCCAACTGCTGCAGGTTTGATGAACTTTGTTGTCCTCACAGCTGCCGCATCTTCAGCAAATAGTGGAATTTTTTCTACCAGCCGTATGATATATGGGCTAGCAACACAAAAAGGCGCTCCTAAATTTTTAGGAAAACTTTCTCGTAACCACGTTCCAGCCAACGCATTATTCTTTTCATGTTTATGCATCTTATTTGGTTATGCAGTTGTATCGTTATCTCAGACCCTCATAGCTGCTTTTACAATTGTTACGACGATTGCCGCAACTTTGTTTATATTTGTATGGTCTATCATTTTGATCAGTTATATCGTCTATCGTCGCAATCGTCCTCTCCAGCATACTGTCTCTCCTTATAAAATGCCAGGAGGTGTTGTTATGTGTTGGACGCTTCTTATTTTCTTTGCATTCATTATTTATTTATTGTCATTAGAAGCTGATACTGCCATAGCTTTAAAATACATTCCAGCGTGGTTCATATTTTTAGCAATTGTATACTTTCTTTTTGGGAAAAAGAATTATGCAAAAAATTAAAAAATAAAGCTTATGTTGCAAAAAAACATAAAAAGGGTAACTAAAGTTACCCTTTTTTGATATTATCTATAAAATTATAAAAGCTATTAACAAAATATCTCTGTGGAAGCTTCAATTACGCTCTTTATCAACCAAAGCGTTAGATTTTATCCAAGGCATCATAGAACGAAGTTTTTTACCAACTTCTTCAATGGGATGATTATCATTTAAACGCCGCATACTTTTAAAATGAGCAGCACCAGCTTTATATTCTTGAATCCAATTTGACGTAAATTTACCTGTTTGGATATCTTTCAATATACGTTTCATTTCCGCTCTGGTTTCATCCGTAATCACGCGTGGACCAGAGATATATTCGCCCCATTCAGCTGTATTAGAAATCGAATAATTCATATTTGCAATACCCCCTTCATACATAAGATCAACAATCAGTTTAACTTCATGTAAACACTCAAAATAAGCCATTTCCGGTGCATAACCTGCTTGTGTTAATGTTTCATAACCTGCTCGAATCAGTTCAACAAGACCTCCACAGAGAACCGCTTGTTCACCAAAAAGATCAGTTTCGCACTCTTCTTTAAATGTTGTTTCAATCACCCCAGCACGTCCACCACCAAGTCCGCATGCATAAGATAATGCTACATTATGTGCATGCCCTGAAGCATCCTGCGCCACCGCTATTAAGCAAGGAACACCACAACCCCGTTGATATTCATGACGAACTGTATGTCCTGGACCTTTAGGAGCAACCATCACAATATCAACGTGTTTTTTAGGTTCAATCAAGCCAAAATGAATGCTCAAGCCATGCGCAAAAGCAATCGCTGCCCCATCACGTAAATGATCATGAATATGTTCCTTATAAATATCAGCTTGCAATTCATCTGGTGTTGCCATCATGATGAGATCTGCCCATTTTGCTGCTTCAGCAACACTCACCACTTCAAAACCATCAGCCATAGCCTTTTTAACTGTTTCCGACCCTGAACGCAAAGCTATTTGCACATTTTCAACACCGGAGTCTTTCAAATTTAAAGCATGCGCACGCCCTTGAGAACCATAACCAACAATGGCTACTTTTTTCCCTTTAATGAGATTAACATCTGCATCACGATCATAATAAACACGCATAAAAAATTTCCTTCTTTTTCTATTTAAACTAGATTTCAGATTATTTTTATCAAATAAGAAACATTATCTTCAGTGCATCACACACTTATAAAGAAAAAAACACCGCTTATAAGAACACAGCAATTGAATAATTTTTTAAATTTACATATTGCATAGAAAAAACTGTAGTCCCCAGACATTCCCAAAACATATACGGATCCCCCAATAAACTTCAACTGCTATTTTACAAAAAAATAATTACACAAAACAAGATTTCTAAAGAAAATATATTGGCTAATACTCTACTCTTCTATCGTCCAACAAAACACTATATTCTAAAAATTAAGATACAATATACAATCTTTAACATGAACCAAATCAATACGGATAGCAAGAAAAATTACAAAATAACAAGTATTGTTTTAATACAATCTTCAAAAGCATATACAACAATATCTTTAGATATAATAGAGAGGACGTTTTTACTTTCTACGTTCTTTAATATCCACGCTTCTCACGCGAAAAAGAACACCCCTACTGTGATTATGTTATTCATTTATGGCGCCTTATAAAAAAACTTTTAATACGCTCGAGCCCTTTTCAAGAATCCCCTATAATACTCTAAGATTTATTGCACCCACTCTCTTTACTTTCATAAAGCTACAAGTTGATATCATCATTCTATTTGACAGCTCTTATTGCATTAAGCCTATTCATAAAAAGCATTTTCTGATTTTAAATCTGTTCATGATGAAATCATCAAACCCCTTATATACCAAAAGCAGCATTGCACATAGATAACAATATGCCTTATAAATTATCTCATTGCAAAAGCTGCCATAACAGTAAACTAGCAAATAAAATGATGATAGCAATAGATTTCATATCATCCATAAAGATTTTACGTTATACTATTTACAGATAACCCGTAAAATGAGCTCAAACATCAAGATAATTTGTGTATTGATCCATTAAAATCCTACGTACCCCTTTATAAGGAAAATACTTTCAAAACCATATTTATTCTCCTTTCAAAGAAATTATAGTAAGAAGATTTTAAAACTTCCTCATAATAGATGGTACAAATAAAGAAGATAGGTGGGATTAGAAATCCTTGTCTGTTAGGGCAGGAAGGAAGTTAGGATTTGTACTTGTGATAGCATATTGTGATCTATTCAGTCCAATAGTGCTTTGCGTTATGAAATTACAGCTGAGTTTTTTGCAGATTGTTGCACATTTTTTAGGTATATATTTATTTTTGTCTATCTCGTTACATATTTATAGAACGGGAAAAGCTTATTTTTAAGAGTGTTTTGTCACTTTTATTTTCATATTAACATGATACATCCATTGGAAAAAATTTTAAGCATTGTTATTCTTCAGCTTAGATTAGAAAATAGATATTGATTTAAAACTTATTTTTTCTGTTTTAATGCGAAAATCGCCATTATGTTTGAGAACTGATCTTTTTATTCATGAATAATTGTTCATTAAAAAAATGATTGAACGTTTTCAGAAAAGTTTTGAGTGTTTGCTTATATTTTTTGCTCCGTTTCATGTTGAGCTATGACATGTTTCTTTCTAATTACCACAATTCTTATAGAATTGCATCTTTTCATAAAGGAAAATAGTGCTCTGTTTTTTGTCTCTTTTAAGAGTTTATGCAATAAACGTTGTTAAAATACTGGTTGCTATAAAATGTATTTTCGATAAGTTGTTCTGTTCTAGAAGGGAGGCTTGTCATTTGGCAATTAACTTCTTTAATTATAAGATAAAACTTGTATTTGATAATTTCTATACCTCTAGACTGTGTTTCATGATTAAGATGCATAATAGAGGACTTATTATATAAGAAGCTTGCGTAATAAGATGAGAAATGCGAGGCTCGAGTATGTCCATTTTATATCTTCGAAAGCAAAGTTTTATTAATCTGTATTTTGAAAAAAAATTTATAATTTGTCTAGCTGGTAAGCTATTTTTAAAACTCCGACATTGATTTTAGATCGAGGATAAATGCATTCATAGGGTTTAATTTTATTTACTTGTATTTTTTGCATTTTCTTAAATGCGTGCAATTTATAGGCTGTATTCTGATAGGGCGTGATGTAATTTTTTTCTTCTCATTCGTTGAGATACAATTTATTTGTTGTCAATTTGTTGAAAGGAATCGAGGGAAGAAGATTATAGACTCTCTTTAGGGTAAACAGATTTTTTTAAGATCTTTTATTACTTTTGTTGTTTCTACTGAAAAAGCTACCCTCTCTTTTTTGATGTGTTTGATTTATTTTTCATTATGGTGACTGTGCTTGATTTTCATGTGCAAGTGAGGCGATTATCCCATAAAGCATGTATAGCGTGTAGAATTATACTCTTTGAGATGTAAAGATAAATTTTTGTGTGAAGCATTTTTATTGACTCACTTGATTAACATTTTATTTTTTAATTACTTTTTAAACGCTAATTATAATGCAACAGAAACACTTATATTAATCTGGGGCAGTTTGTTTTGTGCTGTAAAATAGGATATTTTACCTCAATCAGATACGATTCTTCATGCAAAACAAAACACTATTGGGTTGCGAACTTACGTGCTTGTTTTAGACACATCTCTTAATACGCCTAAGTTCATCTTGCGATAGTGACTATAAGTAATAACGGTAGAGCCTCGTAAATTATAAACATACGTTATAAATATTGTGTAATACCATCTTTACACTTATGAAACAGCAAGCAAGCCTCACTTTTGACATGCAAACAAATGATTTTGATTAATTCAACATGGAATAGGTTTGAAATGAGAGAAACTTACGATATTCAGATCCCTTATTTAACAGGTAAAACAGTTAATTATCATTAAAAGTCAAAATGTTACATAATATGCAAGAAATTTATTCAAGAGGGGTGATACAAATTTTTCATGAAGTCAAAAGTTAGATTATTGAATATTTTGTATAAAAATTCTTAATACAAGGATTAGTGAGTGCGTTATGAAAGTAGTTCATGTATCGAAATTCTTAACGACAGTTTTTTTAGTTGTGTTTTTTATGCGAATCTTATTTTGATAAGCGATGCAGTTTTCACCGGAACAGGATAATGCATTAAAGGCTGTTGCCGCGTGGTTGAAGGAAGGGCGTTCTCCTCTTTTTCGCCTTTTTGGCTATGCGGGGACGGGTAAGACGACGCTTGCGCGCTATTTTGCAGAGACAGTTGATGGTTCTGTTCAGTTTGCTGCTTTTACAGGGAAGGCAGCGCAGGTTTTACGTTCTAAAGGTGCAAGCAATGCTTGTACTATTCATTCGCTGATTTATTGTCCACGTGGAGAAGAAGAAGTTTCTGATGAAATAACAGGAAAAAAGTCTATTGCTCCAACATTTACATTAAATCGAAGGAGCGCTGCTGCACAAGCTAAACTCATTATTGTTGATGAGTGCTCGATGGTAGATGAAAAATTGGCGTGTGATTTAATGAGCTTTCGGACGCCAATTCTTGTTCTGGGTGATCCAGGTCAATTGCCTCCTATATCAGGTGGAGGTTTTTTTTCCAATGGAGAACCAGATTTTCTTCTTTCAGAAATTCATCGGCAAGCGCGGGATAATCCGATTATACGTCTTGCTATGGATGTACGTGAAGGACGCGATATTGCTTATGGTGATTATGGAGAAGCTTGTGTTGTTACACGTAAAGAGGTCAATCAACAATTGGTTTTGGATGCTGATCAGGTATTGGTAGGGGTTAATCGTACGCGCTACCTTTATAATCAGCGTTTGCGTGTGTTAAAAGGATTTACAGCAGATTATCCGCAAGCAGGAGATAAGCTGGTGTGTTTGCGAAATGATCCTACTAAAGGTTTGTTGAATGGCTCTTTATGGAAGGTGATGACTTCACAGAAGGAAACAGTTAAACCAAGTATTAATCTTCTTGTGAAACCAGAAGAAAGTGAGCGTGGGGTAGCAAAGATTAAACTGTTAAAAGCAGCGTTTGAAAAACCTGATCAAGAAATTTCATGGCAATTAAAAAAGCGATATGATGATTTTGATTATGGGTATGCATTAACGGTTCATAAAGCGCAAGGTTCTCAATGGAATAACGTCATTTTGTTTGATGAAAGTTTTGCATTTCGTGATATGTATGCGCGCTGGCTTTATACGGGAATTACGCGCGCAGCAGAACGTTTAATGATTGTTCGATAGAAAAAATATGTGTATCATCTAAGTTTCAGATGGAAAATGCTTTTTTCTATCTTGTTACACAATATAGAAAAATGGAAATGGGCATGGCGGTAAAACTTTCGGTTAATCTTAATGCTGTTGCTGTTTTGCGTAATCGACGTAATCTTCCGTGGCCAAGTATCACGAATATTGGGCATATAGCGCTTGCTGCTGGAGCAGCAGGTTTGACGGTTCATCCACGTCCCGATGAAAGGCATATTCGTTTTGCGGATTTGCCAGATATATACTGTTTAATCAAGAACACTTTTCCTACAGCTGAGTTTAATATTGAAGGTTATCCCAGTGATCATTTTTTGGATATAGCTGAAAACTACGCGGATCAGATTACCCTTGTTCCTGATGATCCAGATCAGTCAACGTCTGATCATGGTTGGAATTTTGCTCATGATGCAGAATTTTTAACACCTATTATTCAGCATTTGAAAAAAAGAAAGATTCGTGTATCACTTTTTGCTAATCCTACTATCGATGGTCTTGATATTGCTAAAGCAATAGGGGCTGATCGTGTGGAATTTTATACTGGGCCTTACGGTGATGCATTTCAGGACAAAATAAAACAAGTCCAAGAGCTCAATAAACTTGTTTTAGCAGCAAAAAGAGCAAAAGAGTTGCAGTTAGGTATGAACGCAGGGCATGATCTGACACTTATGAATCTTCCTACTCTTGTCAAAAACATTCCTTGGCTTGATGAAGTTTCTATTGGCCATGGACTCATTGCTGATGCATTAGAGTATGGAATGCATGATACTGTTCAGCGTTTTATCCGGTTATTATCGTAATTTTTTCTCTCTTATAAAATTGAAAGAGAAATTTTTATAAAGCTTTGCTACTTTATCTAAAAAAATAATATATGTTTAGATAAATAGCACTGTTAGCATGTATTATAAATATTCTATTGTTCCTCTGTTTATTGGTTTCTTTCTATCTTTTGTTTTTGAGTGTATGCGATGTTCTAACAATTCGACTGCCCTTAAACAGCTTCTACTTACTAAACATTTTATGCGCTTCAATTAATAGATAACATGTTTATTTACACAATAAATCAATATGTTATCTTAAATCAAGAAAAATCATTTCTTTACACATCGCAAGCAAAATTGATGTTAAATAAAAATAATCAAAGAAAGGAATAAAAATGTCTTTTATCAACCATACGCAAAACTATAACAACATTGAGATAGCAAACAGTATGATGGTATAGGCTTACTCCTTCATAAACTCTGCGGACAAACATTGACTAAGAATATTCACCACACAGTCTTTTAAAAAATCATATGTATAAAATTTTATATGCCTTATACTCCTATAAACATTGGATTGTTACTGCACAACGAAATAGAAATAGTCTCTAAAAATGATAAAAATATCTCTCAAAATGAGGGATAGAAGGAAGAATTGAAAAGGATCAACAACCATAAAATCCCTTCACTATTTGGTTAACATATTCATTTTATACAAGAATCTTTCCCTCAGAAGAAACAGCATTTGCAACAGCTTCCTCGCTTGCCTCATCGGGTAATAGCATCTCATTATGGGCGCATCCCGATGGAATCATGGGAAAACAATTTTCTAAATGATAAACACGACAATCGAAAAGAACAGGCTTATCACAGTCAATCATTTGCTGAATTTTATCATCAAGTTCATCTGGTTTTGAACAATGAATCCCTACAGCTCCATAAGCTTGTGCCAATTTCACAAAGTCAGGCATAGATTCCGTATAAGAATGAGAAAGACGATTACCATGCAGCAATTGCTGCCACTGACGGACCATCCCCATATACTGATTATTTAAAATAAAAATTTTCACTGGTGTATCATGCTGAATTGCTGTTGCAAGCTCTTGAATATTCATTTGAATGGAGGCATCACCAGAAATACACACAACAAGCGCATCAGGATGTGCTATTTGAACACCGATAGCCGCAGGAAGACCATACCCCATAGTTCCCAACCCACCAGAAGTCATCCAATGTTTTGGTTCATCAAAATGATAATACTGCGCTGCCCACATCTGATGCTGTCCAACATCCGTTGTAATATAAGCGTTTGCATCTTTGGTAAGAGCATATAGCCGTTCAAGAGCATATTGTGGCATGATAACATCTTTTTTTTTCATATATGCCAATGAATTACGAGCCTTCCAGCGATTAATTTGCATCCACCATGTTTTACGACTTTCTTTATCAAACTTTGATTGATGCCTATGTAAATGTTGCATTATATCTGCCAAAATATGAGCCACATCGCCAATAAGTGGAACTTCTGCTTTTACAATTTTATTAATGGAAGAAGGATCAATATCAATATGAATAATACGCGCATGAGGTGCAAATGCATTAAGGCGCCCTGTGATACGATCATCAAATCGTGCTCCAACAGCTAACATGACATCACAATCATGCATGGCCATATTAGCCTCATAGGTTCCATGCATTCCCAGCATTCCCAGCCAATTTTTGCCAGAAGCAGGATAAGCACCAAGTCCCATTAATGTTGAAGTAATCGGAAAATCTCCCAATTGAACCAAATTACGCAAGAATTGTATAGCTTCCATCCCCGATGAAATAACACCGCCACCAGAATAAATAATAGGGCGTTTTGCCTCAACTAAAAGAGAAACAGCAATTTCAATAGCCTCACTATTATTCTCTTTCAACGATAGAGAAAAATGCAAAGATTCCTGAATTTGAGGTGCTCTATAAAATCCTGAAGCAAATTGAACATCTTTAGGAATATCAATCAAAACCGGTCCAGGACGACCTGATTGAGCAAGAGAAAAAGCTTCATGAATAATAGCCGCAAGATCATTAACGTTTTTAACCAACCAATTACGCTTCGTACAGGGCTTTGTAATTCCAACCGTATCAGCTTCTTGAAAGCCATTTGTTCCAATGATCGTTGTCGCTACCTGACCAGAAAAACAAACAAGAGGTATAGAATCCATGAGAGCATCTTGCAAAGGTGTAACAGCATTCGTTGCACCTGGACCAGAAGTTACAAGCATAACACCTACTTTTCCAGTACTGCGTGCATAACCTTCAGCAGCATGCCCTGCAGCTTGTTCATGGCGCACCAAAATATGCTGGAATGTATCTTGGTGATAGAGAACATCAAAAATAGGCAGAACAGCCCCACCAGGATAACCAAAAATATGTTTAACCCCTTGATCTATAAGAGCCTGAACCACTATTTCAGCCCCCGACATTATTTTTCCGTCTGCACTCTCTTGCTTTCTTGGATCATTTCTCATTTTTCCCACTCACCTACTTGATAGGACAATAAAAAAGCTCCTAACGGAGCCCATAAAAAAAGACCCTAAAGGAGCCTATTACACAACACACACT
Organism: Bartonella sp. OT172YNZD; assembly: GCF_042193725.1. Taxonomy (NCBI): domain Bacteria; kingdom Pseudomonadati; phylum Pseudomonadota; class Alphaproteobacteria; order Hyphomicrobiales; family Bartonellaceae; genus Bartonella; species Bartonella sp. OT172YNZD. The sequence continues at coordinate 31,029 of NZ_JBHILZ010000004.1, forward strand.
GTATGATCACCCCCATTATTCCAACGTATAAAATATATAAAAATTTCCTTGTAGAAAGGTTTCTAATTCCATTGATACCATTCGTCAATAAAAAATTATATTTTCTAAAAAAAATCTTTTTCACGAATTATCTTTTATCTTTCGATAAGTTTCTTTGCAAAGCTCTAGCTCTCTTATCAAAAAGTAAGCATCCATTCTTCATCAAATTGATTACGAAACCATGTCATTTGTCTTTTTGCATATCTCCTCGTTTGTATTTTCACCGCTTCAAGAGCATTCTCAAAGCTTATATATCCATCCAAATAAGCCATAAATTCAGGTATACCAATAGCCTTCATTGCTGGTAATGAAGGGGAAAGCATAAGATTCTTCATGATCATCACCTCTTCTAAAGCTCCTCTTTCAATCATAGAATCCAAGCGTTTATGAATACGTTCATAAAGCAGAGGACGTGGTGGCATGAGAAGAATTTTTTCGGTGAAATTCGGCGCAATGAGAGGTGTTGTTTTTTGTTTCTGCCACCAACTGAGCGTCTGACCGGTTGCATCATAAACTTCCAAAGCACGGACAATACGCTGTCTATCGTGCGAAGAAATTTTTTCAGCAACAACAGCATCAATCTGCAACAACTGGTGATAAAGGCTTTCAGGTCCCTCTTTATCAAGCAGCAAACGCCACTTCTGCCGCACAACATCTGGAACATGAGGGATTTCCGAAATCCCCTCTAAAAGAGCACGAAAATAAAGTCCTGTTCCACCAACAAAAATAACTGATCTTAAAGAAAAAGTAGCCAATAGCTTCTCGACATCACACAACCATTGCCCTACTGAATAATTCAAAGTAGGACTCACATGACCATAAAGATAATGTGGAACAATCGCGGTATCAGCCTCCCTCGGCCGTGCCGTTAAAATATTTAAAACATCATAAACCTGCATTGAATCAGTGTTAATAATAAGAGCATTTTTTTCTTGAGCCATTTGCAAGGCAAGTTCTGACTTCCCACTTGCCGTTGGTCCTGCTATTAATGTAACTGTTCTCTGTGTCATGAATAGCAATTTCTCCCAAGCAGTAACTTATTGCAACATGCATGACATCCCCCAAAGCCCCTCTATTTTATCTTCGTTATCATAGAGTGAACACTTTAAACAAAAATATGAACACAAATTCTCCTTAGGACAAAACCCCTTATGAACTTATAAAAAAAGAAAAAATGAACTTAATAATAACATCAAGGGAATTTCCAAGCATTTTTTGCTATCATAATTCAATAATAAACTCCAGCCATAATCATTCTGTCCGTTAGTCCATTAAAAACAAACATATTCTTTTTAATCAATCAGAAAAATAAGACTGAACTTAACCTATACAATCAAACAGCTTTAATTTTTCCTATAAAAACAGCATGCTACTCTGATTTATAATAAGAGCTTCAGAAATTGTCTTTTTCACACTCTCTTTTTTTATAACTATTTTTTTTATCTATCACCAAGAAAAGTATAAATATATATATAACTAATTTAGTCTAATATGATTTTTCTCTAGGAGAACTTTTTTCAAACTAAAGTGAAAAAACGCTTTCTATAGCACAAAAAATACAATCACAAAGTGCTAAAAGTCTCACTAAATAAAACATTATTTATAATAATAATTGCACCCTTTATTTATAATAGTTGAGCGTTATGCAACCTAAATAAGAGCTCCCAATATCGTAAAATTTTCTCATTTTTATCCTTCTCATAAAGCGCCATATCAATACCATTCACTTGTGAATCACAAGCAGAGATAAAAATTTGACTTAAACACAAGACATAGATCTCTTATGCAGCATTTCAAAGCCTAGGCTTGTGCAATATTGGGAACTAGCAAATCTATGATGGTACCAACTTGTACTTTTATTTAACGCAAAAACAGAGCTGCCCAATGGATTTTATGTTACACAATCCATGATCTCCGTCGTGAAATGAGCTTGAAAAATATTAGACATCACATAGCTAAACTATAAAATACCCGATATACTAAGACTAATAAAAAACAAAAAATTAATTTTTCAAGGATCAACCCATTAGGGTATCAATCCATTAGGAGCGTTACGAACCGTAACTCTCCATCTGGACGCGCTACAATGAATAGAGCATTTTTGCGTCCAGCTTCACGTAATTTATGAATACGTTTTTTAGCCTCATCGATTGTTGTGATAGCACTTTGATTGATATCAATAATGACTTCACCAACGCGAATACGCTTTTTATCCGCTGCACTATTTTGTGCAACAAATGTTACCACTAATCCTTGAAGTTTATCTGAAATTGAATAACGATGACGCAAATCCTCTGTCAATTCAGATAGCGTCATTCCCATAAATTGCATTGTCACACTTTTTGACAGATCATTGTTTTTTTTATCATCAACTTCTTCTTCTATATCTTCATTTGCATCTGTTTCAATCAAACGTCCAAGCTTAACTTTTACTGTTTTTTCTTGCCCATTCCGTAAAACAGTAACATCCACCACTTTTCCTTCTGAACTTTCTGCAACTAAACGCGGCAAATCACGTGCATGCTTAATTTTGAAATTACCAAAGGAAAGAATAACATCTCCAGTTTGTAACTGGCTATTATCTACGTTATTTTCTTCCGTCTGTTCTATTTTACCAGCCACCAATGCTCCTACAGCATTGTCCAATTTTAAACTTTTTGCAATATCCTCTGTTACCGGCTGAATACGAATAGCCAACCAACCACGCCTTATTTCTCCAAAATCACGCAATTGATTAATAACAGAAAGGGCCATATCCGATGGAATAGCAAACCCAATACCGATAGATCCTCCAGAAGGTGAAACAATTGCTGTATTAATGCCAATGACTTCACCATTTCTATCAAATAACGGACCACCAGAATTGCCCCGATTAATTGCTGCATCTGTTTGAATAAAATTATCATAGGGACCAGCATTAAGATCACGGTTACGTGCAGAAATAATACCAACCGTCACACTTCCACCAAAACCATAAGGATTACCAATAGCCATAACCCAGTCACCAATACGTGCTTTTTCTGAATCACCAAAACGCACAGCTTTCAATTTTTTACGTCCTGCATCTACTTGAAGCAACGCTAAATCAGTTTTGCTGTCCTTGCCAAGGAGCTTTGCCTTGAGTTTTGTACCATCCGTAAAATTAACTTCAATATCATCAGCATCAACAATAACATGATAATTTGTAACAATAATCCCTTTTTGCGCATCAATCACAAAACCCGATCCCAAAGAACGCACCTTTTGAAATTGACTATTTTTTTGACCATCTTTAGGTGTAAAAAAATCATTAAAATATTCCTCCAGCAATGAATCTTTGGGAATAACGGGTACCGAAGTATTTTCATCCTGTTCTGTTCCTTCAACAGTCTGTGCCGTAGAAATATTCACAACCGTCTCCAAAAGCTCAGAAGCTAAATCAGGAACAGAAAGCAATGTCTTGTTTGTCTCTTTGCCCCAAGACAAATTCACTAATCCTGATAAAAACAAAATCACACACAAAACAACTCTTGTGATAAAAGACTTCAAAAACGTATTTCTACTTACGATACTTCTATCCATGACATGCCTTTAACTAAAGCTGCAAAGAACCTTATTCAATTTATTATGCACAATCACTATGGCTTAACACTCTCTTACATTCATCATAAAAAATAAGCTATAGAGCATACTTCTCGTATGAAATAGTATACATCTATTCTCCACCAGACTTTGAATCAGTTTTGCTCAAACTAGGACTCATTGTTGATGAAAGCTTTTTCTTTGATTGCAGGGGATTTTGAAAATAAAAAAAGAAATCCTCATTTGGTGAAATGACCATCGGAACTCTTTCTAAATTCTTATACTGTTCCATCGCTAACCAAAAATCGTAAAAAGATGGATTAGCTTCCCGCGCATTTAATAAAATGCGAATACTTTCGGCTTGTCCTTCACCGCGAGTAATTTCAGCATCACGCTTTGCAGCTGCCACAATTTCTTCATATTCACGATTTGCTTCTGCCACAATACGATCTCGTTCTTGTTGACCACGAGCCCGAATATTTTCCGCAGCAGCCTCCCGTTCAGCAGCCATTTGTCGATAAACATCTTCTGAAACAGCATCCGTTAAATCGGTTTTTCGAATACGCACATCAACAATCGTAATACCCAACGAACCTGCATCTATAGAAAATTGCCGTTGCACCTCAGCCATCATCGCGCCTCGTTCATCCGATAAAGCTGCTTTAAATTCTCGCTTACCATAAACAGCACGCAAAGCGTCAATAAACCGTGGTGCAAGGTTTTCACGTGCCGCAATTTGTGGGCGCCCTGAAGCAATACGCTGTAAAAACAATTTAGGATCTGTAATACGATAAATAAAAAACGCATCCACCTCGTAATAAGCACCCCCACGAACTTGTACCGATTGCGTAGGAACATCATAACGCAACAAACGATTATCCACTACAATCATCTTATCCACAAAGGGCATTTTCGAATAAATTCCAGGATTAGACTCGACCTTAACAATTTGACCAAAACGCTTAATTGCCACTTGTTGACGAGGATAGACAATAAAAAGCGACATCCACAAGATGATCAAAAGAAACATTATAGTACTAAAAATAAACAAAAAACGAGACTGCTGCATTATTAGCGTCCTCCAGAAATATGAGCATCCGAGAACGATGCCAAACGTGCTGATTTTTCTTTTGCTTTTTCTGATAAATTGTTACGCAGCAATTCGTTTAAAGGAAGATAAGGCACCGCTGGAGAATTAATTTGATCAAGAACCAATTTATTTGGCGAAGATAAAATACGCCCCATCGTCTCCATATAAAGACGATATCGCGCAACCTCTGGTGAGATTGCCGCCTCACGGGCTATGGCCTGAAAACGTTCAGCACGCCCGCGTGCCTCTTCAATCATTTGTGCTTTTTCACCTTTTGCGATTTCCCGTGTACGTGAAGCTTCACCATTTGCTAAACCAATTTTCGTAAAACGCACACGATTTCCTTCTTCAATCATCCGTCCACGTTCCTGCTCTGCCTGCTGAACAGAATTAAACGCAGCAGCAACCTTAGTAGGAGGAGCAGCTTCACTAATCGATACACGGCTTATTTCGACACCGAGTTGATATTTATCGACAGTCAACTGGGTAATCTTTCGCACATCGTTAGCAACTTCCTCTTTTTTATCGCGTAAAACATCATCAACAGGTCTGGATCCAATAACCTCGCGCATTGCACTTTCAGCAACCTGACGAACTGTCCCTTCTTGATCATTCACATTGAATAAAAATTGTCCTGGATGTGAAATGCGATAGTAAACAGAAAAATTGACATTAACAATATTTTGATCACTAGACAGCATCAAACCTTCACTTTGTTGTCTCTGTCCTGTCTGCCCACCAATTGCAATTGTTTTTTCAGTTAAAGGCACTTTCATATAGGTCTCAATTGGCCAAAAGTGAAAATGCAATCCATCACCGATAATTCCCGCCTTAGGCACACCAAAACGCAATTCTACTGCTTGCTCATTTTGTTGGACAATATAAAGTGATTGATAGAGCAAAAAACACACAGCAAGCAGAAGGAACAAAACAACAATTCCTCCTCTACTAAATTGTTTAAACTGATCCTTCCCTTTACGCAAAATATCATCAAGATTGGGACCATTTTCGCCACCATTATTGCCACCAGAACCAAAAAGATTCTTAGCCGATGTTTTTTTGTCACCACTGTTCTTGTTTTTATCGCCACTCCACGGGCCACCACCATTTTGATTTGTCCAGGGCATTATCACCTCTTTAACTGACTACCATTCATTCAAATACCAACCATTCACTTGAATCTTATAGGGATTCTCTTATCTCATTAGTATGCAACTGATAAACCCTTTCCACTTCAATATTAAAAAATTATTTCCGCTCATAAACAAAAAAACGTGTCGGATGACTATCTTTATCCCCTTTGGGAATATCTTGTGTTTCCACAATAGTCCACTTTTCTTTATTAAAAACAGGAAAAAAACTATCACCTTCTATAGAAGCTAACACTTCTGTAAGGAATATTTTATCAGCCATATGCAACCCTTGTTGAAAAATTTCACCACCCCCAATAATAAAAACTTCATCTGCACCATTTTGAGAAGCCTCACTTCTTGCGATAGAACAAGCTTGCGATAAAGAGTGAGCAACAACAGCCCCTTCAGCAACGAAAGTACAATCACGGGTAATGACGATATTTGTACGCCCTGGTAAAGGACGCCCAAGAGAATCCCAAGTTTTTCTTCCCATAATAATGGGTCTACCCAACGTCAAAGCTTTAAAGCGTCGCAAATCCGTCGATAAATGCCAAGGCATCGCACCTTCACGACCGATAACCCCATTTTCTGCAACAGCAGCAATTAAACAAATGGAAATCGTCATATTGCTACCGGTGCCTTGATATGTGGCTGCGCTTCATAATTAAGCAACTCAAAATCCTCAAATTGAAAGGAAAAAAGATCTGTTACTGCTGGATTTATACGCATATATGGCAAAGCATTTGGTATACGAGACAATTGATATTTTGCCTGTTCAAAATGATTAGAATAAAGATGGGCATCTCCCAGCGTATGAATAAAATCGCCTACTTTAAGACCGCTTACTTGCGCAATCATCATCGTTAGCAATGCGTAGGATGCAATATTGAATGGAACACCCAAGAAAATATCCGCCGAACGCTGATAAAGCTGACAAGATAATTTACCCTCAGCAATATAAAATTGAAAAAGACAATGGCACGGAGGTAAAGCCATTTCCTCTATTAATGCAGGATTCCAAGCTGATACAATCAAGCGACGAGAATCTGGCGTTTTCTTAATCATCGTTAAAAGATTGTTAATTTGATCAATCTGACGTCCATCAGGAGCAGGCCAAGAACGCCACTGATAACCATAAACAGGACCAAGATTTCCCTTTTCATCAGCCCACTCGTCCCAAATCGATACACCACGCTCTTTCAACCACGCGATATTTGTATCGCCTTTAAGAAACCACAAAAGCTCATAAATAATTGAACGTAAGTGTAGTTTCTTTGTTGTCAACAATGGAAATCCCGCTTGTAAATCAAAGCGCATCTGATACCCAAAAATAGATCGCGTTCCAACACCCGTTCGATCTGACCGATCAATACCCTGATTTAAAACATGAGATAAAAGAGCAAGATATGATTTCATAGGGCTATTATGTCCGATTCTTCTCATTATAGAAAATAAAAACTGTAAAATCCGTACAAACATAATTCAAATCTTTTTCCGAAGACATCTTACACAAGAAATTATCATGATCTCACTAAAATTTTAATGCAAAAGATAAAATACTATAGACAGCTTCTAAGAAAATAACATAGAGGGATAATAAACAAAGGTGGATAAACGTGAAATGAAGGGATCGACTATGGAAAAACAAGAAGCTTTAGCACCACATGATACAAGAAAACGTGTTCTTTCTATCATATCGAGCGCATCGGGTAATTTGGTGGAATGGTATGATTTTTATGTTTATTCTTTTACATCTATTTATTTTGCCTCGCAATTTTTTCCTTCTGATGGAGATGTTGTTACCGAACTTTTAAAATCTTCCATTGTCTTTTTTATCGGCTTTCTTATGCGTCCAATTGGTGGTTGGCTCTTTGGTTTTATTGCGGATCGTTATGGACGTAAACGCTCTTTACTTATTTCTGTTTTTATGATGTGTGGCGGCTCTTTTCTTATTGCCTTCCTTCCTACCTATGAAACAATTGGAACGACAGCAGCCGTTTTACTCGTTTTGCTCCGTATGATCCAAGGACTTTCCGTTGGCGGTGAATATGGCACAACAGCAACTTATATGAGCGAAGTTGCTCTTAAAAAACGTCGTGGGTTCTTTAGTTCCTTTCAATATGCCACGCTTATTGGCGGTCAGCTTCTTGCAAGTCTGGTTATGTTTATTCTCGCCTTCTATCTCACAGAAGATCAGTTAAAGGCATGGGGATGGCGTATCCCTTTTGTAATTGGTGGATGCGGAGCAATTGTTGCAATTTATCTGCGTCGTTCTCTTCATGAAACAACCACAAAAGAGAGTCGCTCTCAAAAACACACTGGTAGTCTTAAAGAGCTTCTACGCAATCACGGAAAAGCGTTCCTTTTAGTGATCGGTTTTACAGCTGGAGGATCGCTCATATTTTATACCAGCACAACTTATATGCAAAAATATCTGATCACGACGAGCGGATTTGATAAACCCACTGCTAATACAATAATGACTGCTGCACTGTTTGTTTTTATGTTACTCCAACCCCTCTTTGGTTCTCTCGCAGATAAAATTGGCACTAAAACTTCACTGCTTATTTGGAGTACCCTCTCCATCATCTTTATCGTTCCTGGGCTCAGAATCATTGGTAGCACCCATGACACTTGGACTGCACTCTTAATCGTTATTGGAATGCTGTGTATTTTGAGTTTTTATACATCTGTCTCAGGTATCGTAAAAGCAGAAATGTTTCCTGCTTCAGTACGCGCCATGGGAGTTGGGCTCTCTTATGCTATTGCCAATGCACTCTTCGGCGGTTCTGCTGAAACTGTAGCACTCGAATTTAAAAAACATGGATATGAATCTATATTCCATTTTTATATAGCCGGCATGATGATCGTTGCCTTTATCGCAATTCTCTTAATGCCAGATGCTCGCAAAAAAGGGTATTTACAAGGAGACGATATTAATTAACCTTTAATGTTAACAAAAAAGAGTTTTAACAAAAAAGCCCAGAGCTCTGGGCTTTTTTATATCTTCTTTATGGAAGTTTAAAACTCACAATTTTTTATCCCTTCAAACACTCTAAAGAAGAAATTTTCCCTCTTGCATACGCCGCTTATAAAAATAAATGACTTCACATTATTATGTAATAAATACTTCTTTTGCTGAATTTAGTTCTTTGAAGATAAAAAACGTTTGTTTTATTTTCCATTTCCACTCAAAATCGAAGAAAAATGATTATCTTTCAAGAAGTTTTATCAATAATAAAGATTACACTCATGATTTTGTTTAATACATTCTTAACGGTACCCCTCATGCAACATAAAGCCTTTCATGAAAAATAGAAAATACCATTATGTTATAAAATCGCACACTTTTTTGAGAAACATTTCTCAATGCACCCAACTCCAAACTCCATTTCACGACGGCACCTGTGAATAACATAACGTAAAATCCCCATAAAGTATAAACATGTGTACCACCCTCTTTGACACTTAATAAAAGTGCAAGTCGCTGTCATTATACTATCTACTAGCTCTTAATATTCCATTCTTCCTTGACACTTAAAATCGTTCATAAAAAGCATTTTTACTCACACACCAACCTCTCATGTAATAGTCAATAACACCATTTTACAAAACAACATCCAGCATATAAACTAAAGAGTATCATATCTTCATACACACTCTGTATATGCAAGTAATTCACCATCAAACAAAAAACAATATTTCCTTAAGGATAGTCAAAAGCGTAGGATTTACGCAATATAACAACACCATGAGCCCAAAACAGCATTAATAGCTCTAGAAAAAATCTTTACAACAATGTTCCCCTAAAAAATTATCGTGGTACAATGGCGTTTTTATTTTATAATGCACATGTAAATAGCTTTAAAGAGAAGAAAAGTTATAGATCTAAAAGGGGAATACTTCATGAACAATCAAACAACTTTAGATCCACATGATACAAGGAAACGTATTTTTGCTATCATATCCAGTGCATCAGGAAATCTGGTAGAATGGTACGACTTTTACGCTTACTCCTTTGCATCGGTTTATTTTGCATCACAATTTTTTCCTGAAGATGAAGATATCATTACACAACTGTTAAAAACTGCAGGAATCTTTTTTATTGGCTTTCTTATGCGTCCAATTGGAGCATGGCTCTTTGGATTCATTGCGGATCGTTATGGACGTAAACGCTCAATGCTTATTTCTGTTTTTATGATGTGTGGTGGCTCTTTTCTCATTGCCATACTTCCCACTTATAAAACCTTGGGAATAACAGCAGCATTTCTCCTTCTTTTAGTCCGCATGTTTCAAGGACTTTCCGTTGGCGGTGAATATGGTACAGCAGCAACTTACATGAGCGAAGTTGCACCCAAAAATCACCGTGGGTTCTTTGCCTCTTTTCAATATGCAACAACGATCACAGGTCAACTTTTCGCAAGTTTTATAATATTTATTTTATCCCTTTACCTTACTGAAGATCAGTTAAAAGCGTGGGGATGGCGTATTCCTTTTGTCATTGGTGGCTTTGGAGCAATTGTTGCAATTTATCTGCGTAGTTTGCTCCATGAAACAACAACCCACAAAAGCCGTTCTGAACAACATGCGGGTAGTCTTAGAGAACTTTTTCGCAATCATAAAAAAGCTTTCTTTTTGGTTGTTGGCTTTACAGCTGGTGGATCACTCACATTTTATACATACACCACTTATATGCAAAAATATCTGATCACAACCACAGGCTTTGATAAACAAACCGCAACAACGATAATGACTGCCGCCCTCTTTATTTTTGTGCTACTCCAACCCCTTTTAGGTTCCATAGCCGATAAAATTGGAGCAAGAGCTTCACTCATTAGTTGGAGTACCTTATCCATTATCTGCACCATTCCTGTACTTAAAATGATTGGGAATGCCCAGAATGCATGGACAGCACTCTTAATCATTATTGGAATACTCTATGTTATGAGTTTTTATACGTCCATTGCTGGTATCATAAAAGCAGAATTGTTCCCAGCCTCAATCCGCGCAATTGGTGTTGGATTTGCTTTTGCCATTGGTAATGCACTATTTGGCGGTTCTGCTGAATATGTAGCGCTTGGATTAAAAAATATGGGATACGAATCTGTTTTCTTTTTTTACATAGTTGGTATGATGGTCATTGCATTCATCTCTATTCTCCTTATGCCCGATATAGACAAAGGAGGATATCTCGATAAAGATAATAAACTTCATTAAACTTATTTTTTATAATTATTTACACAAAAACTTAATTTTTATTTATGAAACCCATTTCATTATCTTACTCTCAATAATGGACAGTCATCGAAGACTTTCTATGATCTACAGATATTACTTCCATAATGTATTGATTTGTAATGATTGTTTATCATTTTGTATCTTAATTGAGAAACCCAAATACCATAAGATTTTTTCATTTTACCCTTTTTATATCACATCCTCATATACCTCTTGCAACTCAGGAACAGAGTTAATGCTATGAATAAAAATTATTTAACAAAAGAATAAATACCCTCTCTTATAACCTATTTAATTTACTAAAAATTGTATAAATCTATTGATTTAATTTAAATTTGCGAAAGTATTTTAATAGTTTTCATAAAAATAATCATTATACAATTGAATTTTTCTGAAAATCATAAACAATAATATTTAGAAAATATAAACTATAAATCTAAAAGGGGAGCACTTCATGAATAATCAAACAACTTTAATACAACATGACACAAGAAAACGTATCTTTGCTATCATATCTAGCGCATCAGGGAATCTAGTAGAGTGGTATGATTTTTACGTTTACTCATTTGCGTCTATTTACTTTGCACCACAATTTTTTCCTTCAGATGGCGATGTTGTTACCCAATTTTTACAAACTGCAGGAATCTTCTTTATTGGTTTTCTTATGCGCCCAATTGGAAGTTGGATCTTTGGCTTTATTGCTGATCGTTATGGACGCAAACGCTCAATGCTCATATCTATTCTTATGATGTGTGGGGGCTCTTTTCTCATTGCCATACTTCCCACTTATGAAACTTTAGGGAGAACTGCAGCAATTCTTCTTCTCCTAATCCGTATGATGCAGGGACTTTCAGCAGGTGGTGAATATGGTACAGCTGCAACTTATATAAGCGAAATTTCCCTTAAAAAACACCGCGGACTCTTCGCTTCTTTCCAATCTGGTACGCTTATTACTGGTCAACTTTTAGCTAGTTTTATTATATTTATTTTGGCACTTTATCTAACGGAAGACCAATTAAGAACATGGGGCTGGCGTATTCCATTTGCCATTGGTGGATTGGGAGTATTCGTTGTACTTTATCTACGTCGTTCACTTCATGAAACAACCACTAAAGAAAGCCGCTCTCAAAAACACACTGGGAGTCTTAAAGAGCTTCTAAGTAAACACACAAAAGCATTTTTTGTAATTGTTCTCTTTGCATCTGGGGGATCTCTCACATTTTACACCTGTACGACTTATATGCAAAAATATCTGATCACAACTACCGGTTTTGATAAACATACCGCTACAACTGTAATGACCGCAGCACTCTTTATTTTCATATTACTCCAACCCATATTTGGTATCATAGCTGATAAAATTGGGACTAGAAATTTACTGATCCTTTGGAGTACACTCTCTACTCTCTTTACAATTCCTGGACTTCTCATAATCGGTCACGCACATAATCCATGGATTGCGCTATCAGCCATTATTGGAATACTCTGTATTATGAGCATGTACACATCCATCTCTGGTGTCGTAAAATCAGCAATGTTTCCCTCTTCAGTACGAGCACTGGGAGTTGGTCTCTCTCATGCTATTGGCAATGCATTATTTGGTGGTTCTGCCGAATACGTAGCACTTGGATTAAAAAATATGGGACATGAATCACTCTTTTATTTTTATGTAATCAGCATAATGATCATTGCATTCATTGCTACCCTCTTTATACCGGATATGAAAAAAGGAGGATATCTTCAAGAAGACGAAAAAAATTAAGCCCTCGATACTAAAAAAAAGCCCAAAGAATTTTGGGCTTTTTTTTATTGAGCAAAAATTGAATTTTAAAATTGTTTAAATTTTATCAAGTGCGTTTAATTGTTTGGCTACCAAATAATAGAAAGTCATACGACTTTTTCTGTGATCTCCAGACATCATTTCTGCAACTTTTGACACAGCCATTTTAGCCCTCTGCTCATCAGCACCTAATACATCTTGAACCCATTTTTCAACGCGTTCTAGCTCTTTTGGATCCGATGTAGCAACAAGTGATGCATCCTGTTTTTTCATCACTAAAGCTAAGCGATGACGAAGCCTTTCTATTGCAGCCTCATCGGGACTTTTATCATATAATTTAATATCTGCTAGATCATTGGTCATTTTGCTCCATCTCCTCTCCAAGAATTAGCGACTGTATTTTACAACCGCATTATATAGCTTCATAAATAATTAGAGGATTTAAAATATTAACAACCCCCCCTTTTCTAAAGACCGTTCTTCATCTATATTTAAAGAGCTGGCTTGCCAGCTATGGTAATAAATGGACAATGAAATAAACTCATTGGACCCGGGGGCGGTACCCGGCGCCTCCACCAAAATATAATAAGCGAAAATTATACTTTGGTGGGGGCGAAATAGGATCGACAAGGGCGTAAAGATTGCTCTTTTACTCGGCATAGTACCACCGTTATCGGACTAAATGAGTAGTTGCAAATGACAACTATGCGGAAGCACGTCTCGCTGCTTGATGCAGTGTGAATGTTTCAAACTAAGTCTTAAACCGTCGCAGGTTTAAGCGGGGTTCGGAGGCACCTGGCAACAGAAGCCTTCACTTTGTTTAAATGTTATTGATTGATCTTTCAGGCATTATCAGACATTATTTACCATAGAGTTTCGTATTTATTCGATTTATTGAGGTGCATCGTAGACAAAATACTGCTAATTTTAAAATATATTCTATCAGACATTATTAATACGCCTCATTCTGCTACGTGAAATAAAAGGAATAAACTTCGATGGTTAAAGATCAAATCCGTTACGATATTCTCGTTCAGGATGCGCTTCGTGGAGTTATCCGTAAAGTTTTATCGGAAGTTGCCAAAGCAGGTCTTCCGGGAAATCATCATTTTTTTATAACTTTTTTGACAAATGCTCCAGGTATTAAAATTTCTCCTCGGCTAAAAAATCGCTATCCTGAACAAATGACAATCGTCTTACAACATCAGTTTAGAGATCTCAGTGTTTCAGAAACAGCTTTCGAAGTAACCCTCTCCTTCAGGGAAATAACCGAAAAGCTCGTAATTCCTTTTACTTCCATTCAAGTCTTTTATGATCCTGTAGCAGCATTTGAAGCAGCATTTGATCTGCCCTCAAATCTTACCTCTGGAGAAAGTGAAAGTTCAGAAAATACCTCAACTACGCCCATTACCCTATCAAACAAACAAAAAAAAGAAAACACACTTACAAAAGAACAGAATTTCAGTACAGATAAAGGATCTTCAAATAATGATACAAAACAAAGTGCTGATGTTGTCTCTTTAGATTCTTTTCGGAAAAAATAATTTTTCTCATGACTGAATTGATTAATCTTCGCCAATTTCGAAAACAAAAAAAACGTACAGAAAAATCTCTTCGTGCTGAGCAAAATCGTTATCGTTTTGGACGAACAAAAACTGAAAAAAATTTTGAGCAACAAAAATCTTTAAAAACACAAAAATTTCTTGATCAAAATCATTTACGAAACGACGAATAAAGGTGGAAAAATGCACGAAAATAATTCTATCGATTGGTCAAAAGTCATTCCACGAAAGATATCTGTTCGCGTTGATGGACACGCAACAAGCGTCTCTTTAGAACCACCATTTTTAGATATTCTAAAAGATATCGCCCGCAAAAAAGGACAATCTTTAGCCTTTATTATCACTGATATTGATAGCAAAAGACCACAACACATAAATCTTTCGGCTTCGTTACGCGTTTATGCCCTTCAAAGCGTTCTCACCCAACGCCTTTAATATTTGTGCTTATTTTTTTACGCTCTCTTTCTGTTTATTCAACTGAAGCTTTTCTGTTTATTCAACTGAAGCTGTTGTAACTTTTTTAAGAGAAGTTTTTTTAATCTAGAACTTCAATGAAAAAAAGACTAAAAAAGAGATATAATGAGTAATTTTTCTGATCACAACATACCTTTCTTTGAAGAAGATTCCCCTCCAGACCATGATAAGAAGAGCTCTGGTTTTTTCTTCCATACTCTAAAAGAACAAAAATCATATAACACAGACTATTTAGAACAGCTCAATCCAGAACAGCAACAAGCTGTTATGAATACTGAGGGTCCTCTTTTAGTTCTTGCAGGTGCTGGTACAGGAAAAACGCGCGTTTTAACAACCCGTATTTCTCATATTTTACGCTCTGGGCTTGCCTCTCCTCAGCAAATACTTGCTGTCACTTTCACCAACAAAGCAGCACGTGAAATGAAAATACGTATTGGTGAACTTATTGGAGGAGTTGTTGAAGGTATGCCTTGGCTTGGAACTTTTCATTCCACTGGTGCTAAAATTTTACGCCGTCACGCAGAGCTTGTTGATTTAAAGAGAAACTTTACTATTCTCGATCACGATGATGTTCTTCGACTTTTAAAACAGCTTATTCAAGCTGAAGGATTAGATGATAAGCGTTGGCCCGCACGAAACCTTGTCATGATGATTGATTCTTGGAAAAATCAAGGACTTTCACCAGAACATATCTCAAAGAGTGATGCTCATTCCTTTGGCAACGGCATGGGACGCGAACTTTATCACAGTTATCAAAATCGATTAAAAGATCTTAATGCTTGTGATTTTGGCGATCTTCTGCTTCATTCTATCTCCATCTTCCAACATAATCCAGATATTCTTCGCGAGTATCATTCTCAATTTCGCTATATTCTTGTCGATGAATATCAAGATACAAATACAGCACAATATCTCTGGCTTCGCCTTTTGGCACAACATCCTCAAGGTCAACATGTTAATCTTTGTTGTGTTGGCGATGATGATCAATCCATTTATGGATGGCGTGGCGCAAAAGTCGAGAACATATTACGTTTTGAAAAAGATTTTCCTTCTGCCAAAATTATTCGTCTAGAACGCAATTATCGCTCAACATCCCATATTCTTAAAACCGCCTCCCATCTCATTGCTCATAATGAAGAAAGACTAGGAAAAGTCCTTTTTTCTGCACAAATAAAGAGTGAGGAAGAAAAAGTAAAAATTCATTCAGCATGGGATTCGCAAGAAGAGGCCCGTGCCATCGGAGAAGAAATTGAACAAGCGCAAAAAGCTGGTCATTCATTAAATCATATAGCTATATTAGTGCGCGCATCATTCCAGATGCGTGAATTTGAAGATCGCTTTGTAACACTTGGTCTTAACTATCGCGTCATTGGTGGTCCTCGTTTTTATGAGCGAATGGAAATACGTGATGCCATGGCTTATTTACGTGTTGTTGTCCAACCTGCTGATGATTTAGCTTTTGAGCGTGTTATTAATACACCGAAACGTGGCATAGGCGATACAACCCTACGTATTCTTTATGAGAGTGCACGAGCACGTGCTGTTCCTCTCTTTTCTGCAGCCGCTGACATCATTGAAACAGATGAGTTAAAGCCTAAGGCACGCAGTGCATTACGAAGCCTTATTGAAAACTTCCGCCGCTGGCAAAATATGCTTCAAGACACTCCTCATAGAGAACTTGCCGAGATCATCCTTGATGATTCTGGTTATACAACCATGTGGTTAGAAGATCGCTCACCAGAGGCTCCTACACGACTAGAAAATCTTAAAGAAATGATCCGTTCCATGGAACAATTTGAAAATCTTCAAAGTTTTTTGGAACATGTTGCACTCGTTATGGATGCTGAAAACAATGAAAATACCGATGCAGTCAACATCATGACTCTTCATTCCGCCAAAGGGCTTGAATTTGAAACAGTTTTTCTTCCAGGTTGGGAAGAAGGACTCTTTCCCCACCAGCGCTCATTAGATGAAGGTGGACGTTCAGGTTTAGAAGAAGAGCGCAGACTAGCTTATGTTGGACTCACAAGAGCAAAAAAACATCTGCATATATGGTTTGTATCTAACCGTAGAATTCATGGACTTTGGCAATCTGCTCTTCCCTCCCGCTTTCTAGATGAATTACCAGCAGAACATATAGAAGCCATAGCAATGGAAACATCTTATGGTGGTTATGGAAAATCTTCCTTTCAAAATCACGATTCCTGTTATACTGACTATGCAATAGCAAGACAAAAGCGTGCACAAAAAAACAAGACTATTGAAGGGAAAATTATCGCTCAATCAATCTCTCATACATCATCAGATTTTTCTATCCATGATCGGATTTTTCACATAAAATTTGGTTATGGTCATATTACAGAAATAGACGATCATAAATTGACAATAATGTTTGAAAAAGCCGGAGAAAAGCGTGTGCTGGATAATTTTGTAAACAAAGCTTAACTAAAAGCAAACCACAATCAGTTTTTTCAAGAGACCATTTTGTTTTATTCTGATTATCATTTCCATTTGCGAACAAAGACTTCGATGGATAAGTTTTGCATATCAGGCAATGCGTTATAAATTTTATCAAGCGGCCAATTCCACCAAGCCATCTCCAAAAGGCACTCTATCACATAATCGGAAAAACGCATCCGCAAGCGCTTTGCAGGAACACCAGCGACAACCGCATAAGGCATAACATCTTTCGTTACAACAGCGCTCGCACCAATAATTGCACCATGTCCAATTGTCACTCCAGGCAAAATAACCGCACCATATCCAATCCATACATCATGCCCAATGATAACACGTTTTGCACAGCGCCTTTCGCGAAAACCACTATCTAATGCCATATAACGAAAATATTCATTAGGACGATAGGTTATTTTATGCGTTGAAACGCGCTCCATAGGATGCTCCAACGCATTCATCCGTACATGAGATGCAATAGAACAAAAACGCCCAATATCGCTATAAATAGCCTCACTATTACGTTCTAAATAAGAAAAATCTCCAACGGTTACATCCCGTAAAATCACCCGCTCATTAATTTCCACATAGCGCCCTAATTTACAACCATGCAGCCGTGCTGTCGTATGAATATGAGGCTCACTTTCATGAAATCGAAGATCGTTCTCAATGTTCATGCATCTTTCACCAATGTTTCATCAATAGATATAGAAAGACATACCAATCAAGCCAATAAAATCAACCATGAAACAGAGATTGCAAAAAAAACTGCCGATGTTACAATTTCTTGATTTATCTAAGAGAATCAAATTATGAAAAATGTAATACGCATCTTGGGGCTGACAGTCATATTTCTTACAGGCATTTTTATTTATGATGCGTTAAAAAATAAGCCTTTAGGTGATAATTTTACACTCACTGATTCCAATGGAAAAATTATTACTGAAGCTGATATCCGAAGCAAGCCTTCAATAATTTTTTTTGGTTTCACTATGTGTCCTGAAATCTGCCCTAGAACATTGATGAATCTTGATCGATGGCTTACTGCCCTTGGACCCAATGCCGATAAATTAGGCATATGGTTTGTTACTGTTGACCCCGAACGTGATACACCAGAAGTACTCCATGAATATCTCAGTAATTTTAACAATAAAATCATTGGTATCAGTGGAGATCCTGATAAAGTTCATAAAATGGTCAATTCCTTTAACATCGTTGCTGAAAAAGTCCCTGGAACAGATGGAAACTATACATATGACCATACAGCAGCAATTTTTTTACTCAAAAAAGGTGGAAAATTAGCTGGCGTTATCCGTTATGACACGAAAGAAAGCGATAGCGAATTAAAAGATGAAATCGCCATTGAACGGTTAAAAAAACTCATCTTAAACTAAAAAAAGCCGATCATAAAGAAAGAACAGCATGTCGCAACAAATTCGTCTCTATTATACTGCTTCTAAAAATCAAGCAGAACGGTTCTACACCCTTATAGAAACAGCCTTTGATGAAGAAGGTTATCCTCTTGCTCTTACAGAGATAGATGAACAAAATGCTGTATATGAACTTTCACTCTATGTAGACCAAGAAAACTACGAGCATATTTCAAAACGTTTTGCCCAAATCCTTTCTATAGATTTTGATAAAATTAATATGGAAGTTTTACCCAACATTGATTGGGTACAAAAAAGCCTTGAAGGACTAAAACCTGTGCATGCTGGACCTTTTTTTCTTCATGGAAGTCACAACCGAAACGCCATTCCAGCAAATGTTCTCCCTATTGAAATTGAAGCTAATCAAGCTTTTGGCACCGGACATCATGGAACAACAGCCGGTTGTTTAGAAATGATTGCCAAAGTCATGAAACACGAAAATCCAAAAAATGCCCTTGATCTTGGTACTGGGAGCGGTGTACTAGCCATTGGCATCGCAATGCTCAAACCAATTACTGTGCTTGCATCCGATATTGACCCAATTGCTGTTCAAGTTGCACAACACAATATCGAATTCAATGGTGTCAAGGAATATGTTACAGCTATTACAGCAACAGGTTTTGCCCATGATGCAATTGCATCACGAGCCCCTTTTGATCTCATCGTTGCCAATATCCTTGCTAATCCGCTTATTAAACTTGCGCAAGAAGTGGTAAAAGCACTTCAAAAAGGAGGATCACTTATACTCTCTGGAATTCTTGAAGAACAACATGCCCATGTTTTGGAGACTTATATAAAACAAGGGCTCAAGCATATCGAAACATACCACCGGCAAGGATGGGTTACGATACATCTAAAATAAAAGAAAAGGACGTCGTTATGTATCAATCTTTTGAGGCGACAACAAATCCTGCTTATGCTTCAGAACGCATTACCTCTCTTCGTAAAGAACTAGACCGTCTTGGACTCGATGGTTTTCTTGTTCCACGTACAGATGAACACCAAGGAGAGTATGTCCCTCCTCATGCTCAACGCCTTAGCTGGCTAACCGGCTTTACTGGATCAGCTGGGATTGCACTGATTTTAAAAAACAAAGCCATCATATTTACAGACGGGCGATATAAGCTCCAAGTTCGCCAACAAACTGATCCTGATATTTTTGATTATGAAGATCTCATAGCTTGCCCTCCCTCACAATGGTTTGAAAAAAATGGCCAAAAACTTTCTATTGGCTTTGATCCATGGCTCCACACGATTGCCGCTACAGCAACATTGAAAAAATCTTTAGAGATAAAAGCCGGTGGAAAACTTGTAGCAGTTCAACATAATCCCATTGATCTGCTCTGGCATGATCAGCCACCATTTCCACAATCTGCCTTATCAATTCACCCTCTCAAATATGCTGGGTGCGATACAGATGAAAAACTCGCTTTGATTTACAAAGATATACAGAAAACTCATGCAAATGCTTTTATTTTTACAGATCCCTCCTCTATTGCATGGATATTCAATATACGGGGCAGTGATGTTTCCAATACACCTTTTATCTTGTGTTTTTCTCTCATTCCACTTAACGAAATACCAGCCTTATTCATTAACAGCAAAAAAATTGATGTAGAACAGAAACAATATCTGGAACGTTATGCAAAATTATATGAACCAGAACAGCTTATTCCAAAGATCAAAGAGTATGTTCAAAAAAGAACAGTGTTTGCCTTAGATCCACAGCTAACATGCGAAAAATTACGAACTGTTATTGAAGAAAAAAATAGCTCTTTCATCACACTTACCGATCCTGCCGCTCTACCACGTGCTATTAAAAATGACACAGAACTCAATGGCGCACGTAAAGCGCATCTCCGCGATGGTGTTGCCCTAACCCGTTTTTTTTCTTGGTTAGATAAACAAATACCAGGTACAATAAATGAAATTTCTGCTGCTCAAAAATTAGAAGAATTTCGCATAAACACAGCAAAGGAAATGGGAGAGAAACTCAAAGATCTTTCTTTTGATACAATTTCAGCAGCAGGAGAAAATGGCGCCATTATTCATTATCGTGTAACGACACAAACAAATAAACAACTCAATGCTGGTGAACTTTACCTTGTTGATTCAGGTGGCCAATATCGTGATGGAACGACAGATGTCACACGTACAGTAGCAATTGGGAATATTGGAGAAGAAGAAAAACGCTGTTTCACGCTTGTCCTCAAAGGTATGATTGCCCTTTCAACTGCTCGCTTTCCAAAAGGAACCCGTGGACAAGACATTGATATTCTAGCGCGCATTGCATTGTGGAAAGCTGGTTTTGATTATGCTCATGGCACCGGTCATGGTGTTGGATCTTATCTTTCTGTTCATGAAGGACCACAAAATATTTCCCGCAAAGGATGCCAAGAACTCATCTCCGGTATGATTCTTTCAAACGAACCAGGATATTATCGCGAAGGTGCTTTTGGTATCCGTCTTGAAAATTTGATAATCGTAAAGCCAGCACAAAAAATTGATGGTGGTGATATAGAAATGCTTTCGTTTGAAACGCTTACACTTTGCCCTATTGATCGAAAACTCATTCTCCCAAATCTTTTGACACAAGAAGAACGGCAATGGCTCAATGACTACCATGCGCGCGTTTATCAGATGAATGCACCTTACTTAAATGAAGAAGATAAAAAATGGTCAAAAGAGGCAACAATGCCTCTTTAAATGAAGAAACACAAATATCTTCCAACGCTTCTTACAAAACACCACACCCTTCTCTGTTAAAGAGAGAAATGCGTATTTATCATCAGCAAACACAAAAAATGCTTCTATAAAATACTTCAAGTTTTTTTGCCGATACGACAAAAGCTCTTCCCAAACTGAAACAGAACGGGATACACTTGTAAAAGATAATGCTTCTCAACTATCCTCCACCATCTCCACATGAGTTATAGCCTTATTCTGCTATATAGAAATTTTCATTATATGTTGTAATCCTCCGCATCGCATTTCTAACACTCTTATTATAATCTGCATATTTATTTACAATTTTTACCTTGCTTCACAGTGATACCGTATATCTTTTACTAATAATAACCTTGTATATTCTTAATCATAATAGTTTAAGTTTAACGTTTTTTTAATAACTTAATAAATATCAAAGTATATGGCGCTCTATTTTTGCAAAAAAATAGCCCCTATTATCCCCTTTTTGATTCCACCCCCCCAAAAATGTAAGAGAGATAATCATACAAACAGCATACGCATCTTCTAGAAAACACCCTCTAAACATTATGTTTCTCAATCAACTGTAGCCAAGCCTCTTCATCGATAACCTCAACACCTAATTCTTCAGCTTTAGCCAATTTGGAGCCCGCTCCAGGTCCTGCAACAAGAAGATCTGTTTTTTTAGAAAGTGAACCAGATGTTTTGGCCCCTAATCGCTCTGCCAATGCTTTTGCTTCATCGCGTGACATATGCGCCAAAGTTCCTGTAAAAACAATTATCTTCTCCGCTATTGGGGAAGAAGCTGTCATGATAGGCTCCTCATTAAGAGGGGTTACTTCTTCAAGTAAAACAGACAAAACCTCACGATTATGCGCTTCTTGATAAAAATCAACAATTGCGCTCCCTACCTGTGGTCCAATTCCTTCAATATTGATAAGCTCCATCCAAGCTTCATTACCTTTTTCATTTTCCTTATCACATGGCATAAGTGCTCCCATAGCCGCAGTTTCAAAAGCTGTATAATTTTTATAAGCACGCGCAAGGCGGCGTGCATTCACCTCTCCAACATGACGAATCCCCAATGCAAACAAAAAACGGCTTAAAGGAATTTCGCGGCGTGCATTAATAGCATCATACAATTTGCGAACTGAAACAGTACCAAAACCTTCTATATTTTCTAAACGTATCAAAGATTTTTCTTGGCGACGTTCTAAAGTAAAAATATCGGCTGGTGTATGAATACAAAGCGCTTCATCTTGAGCATAGAAAAAAAACTCTACCTGTTTTTTACCCAAGCCCTCAATATCAAAAGCATTGCGCGCAACAAAATGACGAATACGCTCAATCGCCTGTGCAGGACAAATAAGCCCCCCTGTACAGCGACGCACGGCTTCCCCCACTTCACGAACAGCATGACTCCCACAAGCTGGACACAAATGAGGAAAAATAAAAACAACAGCATCTTTCGGGCGTTTTTCAATAATAACATCAACAACTTGAGGGATCACATCACCAGCACGTTGTACAATCACGCTATCGCCTATACGGATATCACGTCCTTCACGAATGGGCTCTCCTTTATGACCAATTCCCTTAATATAATCCTCATTATGCAAACTAGCATTAGTCACCACCACTCCACCAACAGTAATAGGCGTAAGACGTGCAACAGGTGTCAAAGCTCCCGTGCGACCAACTTGAATGTCAATATCTTCCAAAAGCGCTATCGCTTTTTCTGCTGGAAATTTATGGGCTATCGCCCAACGCGGCGAACGAGAAACAAACCCCAAGCGCTTTTGGAGTACCAAATCATTAACCTTATAAACAATACCATCAATATCATAGCTTAAAGAATGACGGCATTCTTCGATATCGTGATAATAAGAAAAAATTTCTTTTACTGTCTTAAAGACTTTTGTTAATGGATTGATAACAAAGCCATATTGTTTTAGCTTTTTCATCATCTCCATTTGACTTTCTGCCAATATTTCACTCACCTCACCACAAGCATAAGCAAAAAATTGAAGTTTTCTGCTAGCGGTTATCCGTGAATCAAGCTGACGGAGTGAACCAGCCGCCGCATTTCGAGGATTAGCAAAGGTTAACTTGCCCTTCTCTTGCTGGCTGATATTAAGTGCTTGGAAATCCTCCCGCCCCATATAAACTTCACCACGCACCTCAATTATATCAGGAAAATCACCTTGCAAAACGTTTGGAATATCAGCAATTGTTCGGGCATTTGCCGTCACATTTTCACCAACAGTGCCATCCCCACGCGTTGCCGCACCCACAAGCTGCCCCTTTTCATAGCGCAAAGACAAAGATAAACCATCAATTTTTGGCTCCGCTGTTATTTCCAACACTTGTGTTTCTGGAAACCGTAAAAAACGACGAATACGCTCAACAAATTCAGTAACATCTTCAGAACTAAACGCATTATCAAGTGAAAGCATTGGCTGTGTATGAACAGATTTTTCAAACTTTTCAGAAATTGGTGCCCCAATTTTATGTGAAGGAGAATCAACACGAATAAGCTCTGGAAAAAGAGCTTCAATTTCTGCATTACGGCGGCGCAAAGCATCATATTCTGCATCAGAAATTTCAGGCTGATCATCGCGATTATAAAGCACATCATGACGTGCAATCTCTTTTGCCAACCACTCTAATTCACTTTCTGCTTCAATAGCTGTGAGATTTTTATCTGCATCTTTGTTCATAAAATCTATTCCAAATTACGAGCACTACTACAAGGATCTCCACGCTTCCTCATAAAGTGAATCTCAACAAATACAAGCTTTCCAGTATTTTTATCGCTGACTAATTACCTTTATGCTAGAAGCTTTTGAGCCGCTGCACGTGCTTCTTCAGTAATCTGTTCTCCTGCCAACATACGAGCAATTTCTTCTGCACGCTCATGCTCTTCCATTTTATGAATCGCAGTAACAAAGCGTCCTTTATCATGACTCTCAATTTTTGAAATAAGAAAATGACCACGCGCTTTCGATGCAACCTGTGGAGCATGCGTAATAGCGAAAACCTGAACATGCTCTGCTAAGCGTTGCAACCGTTGCCCAATAGCAGCTGCAACAGCCCCCCCAATACCTGTATCAATTTCATCAAAGATCAGCGTCGGTGCTGATCCTCGATCAGACAAAACAACTTTTAATGCCAACAAAAAACGAGACAATTCACCACCAGAAGCCACACTAAGCATCGGTCCAGCACGTGTTCCAGGATTTGTTCGCACCCAATATTCAATACGATCACATCCCTCTGCACTCCGCTTTTCCATATCACTTTGCATTTCAACAATAAATTCAGCCCTCTCTAATTTCAATGCCGGTAACTCAGTCATCACGCTTTCAGACAAGTGTTTTGCAACCTCTTGACGTTTTATTGTCAACGCTTGTGCTAACATATCATAATTTTTTTGTGCTTGTCTTGCCTCATCTTCAAAACGTGTCAATATAATCTGAGCCTCTTCAAAATCAGCCAGTTCAGCATCCATTTTATCGCGTAACTGAACCAATTCATCCCCAGAAACTTGATATTTACGAGCAAAACCCCGAAGAGAAAAAAGACGCTCTTCTATCCGTTCCAATTCATCGGGTTCAAAATCTAATGCTCGTATTGCCGTCTCAATACCTTCTTGTGCTGTTGCAAGTGCATGCAATGCCTCATCAATAGATTTCACCACTGGTGCAATAAGCTCTTGTGCCTCAGGAATTTTCCGCTCCAAACGCCTCACCAAATTAGAAAGCACTGGGATTGGTGATTTTTGACCCGTTAAAAGATCATCCGCTTCTTTAATATCCGTCGCTATTTTTTCTAATTTAAGCATATCGGCACGACGAAGAGAAAGAGCATCCTCTTCACCAACTTTAAAATCAAGCTTTTCAAGCTCTTCTACACACGCACGAAGATAATCAACCTCACGTACAGCGCTCTCTACTTTAAGACGCTGCCGTTGCAAACGCTCCTCAAATTCACGCCATGTGTGATAACACTGACGCAAATTTTCCACTTCATCCTCAAGACCACCAAAGGCATCTAATAATTGGCGATGTGTAGCAACATCAACAAGCGCACGATCATCATGTTGTCCATGGATTTCAACCAGCAAACGGCCAACACTCCGCATCAATGCAACACTAGACACCTGATCATTGATAAAAACACGGCTCCGTCCATCACTTGATTGCACACGTCGTAAAATAATATCACCCTCATCATCAAGACCATTCTCACGAATAAGTTGACGTGCAGGATGTGAAACAGACACATCAAAAACAGCTGTGACCTGTCCGCGGTCAGCACCATGACGCACAAGCGAAGCATCACCTCGCCCCCCTAGAGCAAGCGATAAAGCATCAAGGAGAATAGACTTCCCCGCACCTGTTTCTCCAGTTAAAACCGTCAACCCCGCCGTAAAATGAATATCGAGCGTTTCGATCAAAACAATATTATGAATCGAAAGCTGTACTAGCATAGAGAATCAACGTACCCTCTTCTTATCACCACCTAAAGCATTTGAGATCCAAGAAGATTTATGCTCGCGTGGCGATATTTTATTCTTCTGCAAGAGATTATAAGAAAATTTATACCACTCACTTTTGGGATAATTACGCCCTAAAATAGCTGCTGCCGTCTGTGCTTCCGCCGTTAAACCGAGAGCAAGATTAACCTCAGTCAAGCGGAAAAGTGCTTCTTCAATTTGATTTGTATCGGAATACTCTTCAACCACGGTACGAAACCGTCTACTTGCTGCAAGGTAGCGCCGCCCCTCTTCATAATAACGGCCAATCTGCATTTCTTTACCAGCCAGCTGTTCGCGCCCAAAACGTATTTTATCCTTAGCATCCTTGACATATTCAGAATTAGGATAACGCTCTATAAGGAGCTGCATAGCAGCAATAGCACGTTTCGTATCACGTTGATCACGTGTAACATCAGGAATCCTACGGAAAGAAGAAAGACCAATAATATAGTACGCATAAGCCGAGTCAGTCGCCCCTGGATAAAGAGTAATATAGCGTTGAGCCATACTAATTGAATCATCATACTTTCCGAGTCGATAATTAGTAAAAGCACCCATGACCAAAGATTTACGCCCCCAGTCTGTATAAGCATACTGTTTTTCAATCTTTAAAAACTTCTTCGATGCATCCCCAAGCCGCCCACTCTCAAGGCTAGCAAGCGCCTGATTATATAGAACATCTGGTGGCTCTATTTTCAAAACATAAGCAGATGGATCAAGGGTATTTTTCTCTTTAAAGAGGCATCCCGCCAACATACAGGTGCTTCCCAAAAGCACCACCCCCAATATCTTGCGTACAATGTTAGATTTTCTATATGTCATATTTCCAATGCACACATAAGATTTTTTCATAGTTTTTCGGCCTCCACAGAATATCACCTTGTAGCAAAAACAATTTATCAAAGGTTCTATACCATATCACTTTAAAATCCACATAACCAATTTAGCAGTTTAGGTCAATCATCCCCTTAAAAATCAAATAAACGATAAAAAAATCTTGTCAATTTTTTTACTCTTTCTCTAAAAAGCTTTTTTCGTAATATGATTCGTCTGACAAAACAGCCTTCACCAATTGCGCATTAATTCTATGTCCACTACAATAAGAACGAAATAATCCAATAAAAGGCGCCCCAAGCAAAGCAGTATCACCAATCGCATCAAGCATCTTGTGCCGAACACATTCATTTTCCCAATAAGGACCACCGGGATTTAAAATTTTATCATTAAGGTCGATAACAAGAGAATTTTCTAAAGAAGCGCCTCTCGCCTTTCCAGAAAGCCTTAATTTTTCCACGTCTTTGATAAAACCAAAAGTGCGCGCACGTGACAAATTATCTCTAAACCCTCGTGTGGTAAGATCAAAACTGAAATGTTGCCTACCAATAGCAGAAGACGGAAAAGAAATCGTTATATCAAAACGACGTCCATCGAATGGCAAAAGCTCTGCAACACCATGAGCTCCCTCAACCCGCAACGGCTTTTTTATAATGAAATAAGAACGCAACGCATTTTGCTGTACAATGCCAACATCCTCAAAAGCTTGGCAATATAGCCACGCTGAACCATCCAAAATAGGAATCTCATTATGTAATACTTCAATAACAAGATTATCCAAATTATAAGCAGCAATTGCTGCCATCAAATGTTCAATTGTTTCAACCCTTACATCTCCATCTCCAAGTACCGTTGATAGTTCAGTTTCTCCTGTTTGCGATGCATGAGCTTGAAATATTTTCTCTGTTCCGTCCAATCCACAACGCTTAAAAATAATACCACACCCAACATCCGCTGGACAAACCTTTACCACTGATAAACAACCACTGTGA
This sequence comes from Bartonella sp. OT172YNZD, assembly GCF_042193725.1. Classification (NCBI taxonomy): domain Bacteria; kingdom Pseudomonadati; phylum Pseudomonadota; class Alphaproteobacteria; order Hyphomicrobiales; family Bartonellaceae; genus Bartonella; species Bartonella sp. OT172YNZD. Next base: position 58,862 of record NZ_JBHILZ010000004.1, read on the forward strand.
ACGCCAATCCCCTTAAATGTTACTGCTTTTTTAAGAGTAGCCTGATATTTTGGCACCAAATTCATCATATCATTTTATTGAATTGCTTTTACATCTTTTAACAAAATTTATAAAACTATAAAAAATATTTATAGTAAATAATAAAAAAAAACCGCTTATAATAAGCGGTTTTTTAAAAACAAAGTATTTTATCCAAAAAACAGCAATATATTTTACTGTATAATTCTTGACTGATCCTTAAAGAAATAATAAAATTTCTTACTTTACCTCATTTTTCATCAATTAATTTGCCTGACGACGTAAAAATGCTGGTATTTCCAACTGATCTTCTTCACTTACAAAAGTACGCTGATCTTGTGGTACCTGAGGGTGCAACTCACCAGAACGACGTGGAACATAAACAGAAGCATCTTGAGAAAGCACCTGAGAATTCTTATTGTAAACATGAGATTCTTGCTGCTGAGACGATCTAACAGCAGGCTCCAACCTCGCTTCTGGCTCTGCTTCTTCACGATGTGTCAAGCTCTGTTTCAAACGCTGCCATAGATTACGAGGACCTTGATCAGTCACAGAAGTTCTTTGACTTTGTCCATAAGCAACAGGAGGAAAATCCTTTAACTCAGGCATACGCATTGGAGCACGCGCTTGCATTTGTTGCATTTGTTTTGGTTGCACTGGCTTTTCTTTTTGCTTCACAGCCCCTGTCATCTCATCAAGAACATGCGCTGTTGCCTCCATACTCACAGGAGCCGTCATAGCCTGTTGAGAACCACGGCTTACTTGCATACGAGGCACATTTGATCTCTGTTCCTGAATAGCATTTGAACCATACGCAACAGCATTCGTCGCACTTCGTGTCGTCATTGCTTCTGCAGGATGTGCAAAAATTTGACTTTTAGGACGGAACTGTTCTCCAGTTGATTTACCCTTCTCTATTTCAAGTGATTCGATCACTTCTACCATTGACTCAGAACGCAGTGGCGATGACTGAACATGAAAAGAACTGTGTGACGTCCCAGGATCACTCTTGCGCATTGAAGCAGCAGGCCTTTGAAGCTGAGGATGAGAGGACTGAACCACATCACTAACTTCACGATCAATACCGGTGGCAACCACAGAAACACGAATAACCCCTTCCAATGACTCATCATCAATAGCACCAAAGATCACATTCGCATCAGCATCCACTTCTTCACGAATACGATTAGCAGCTTCATCAACCTCAAAGAGAGTCATATCACGACCACCCGTAATAGAAATCAGTAAACCACGCGCCCCACGCATAGAGGTATCATCCAACAACGGGTTTGCGATAGCAGCTTCAGCCGCAGCCAAAGCACGCCCATCACCAGATGCCTCACCCGTTCCCATCATGGCTCGACCCATTTCGTGCATAACAGAGCGAACATCAGCAAAATCAAGGTTAATTAACCCCTCTTTAATCATCAAATCCGTAATGGAAGCAACACCAGAATAAAGAACTTGGTCAGCCATAGCAAAAGCATCAGCAAACGTTGTCTTATCATTTGCAATACGGAAAAGATTTTGATTGGGAATAACAATCAATGTATCGACTGACTTTTGTAATTCTTCAATACCAGCCTCGGCCGTTTTCATACGACGCGCGCCTTCAAACTGAAACGGCTTGGTCACAACACCAACAGTCAAAATACCTTTCTCACGCGCCGCGCGAGCAACAACGGGAGCAGCCCCTGTTCCAGTTCCTCCCCCCATACCAGCAGTAATGAAAACCATATGAGAGTCTGCAAGATGATCAATAATTTCATCAATACATTCCTCTGCCGCCGCTTGTCCAACTTCCGGTAAGGCACCAGCACCTAAACCTTCTGTCACAGCTGCCCCCAGTTGGATAACACGTTCAGCCTTTGACATAGCCAAAGCCTGTGCATCCGTATTTGCAACAACAAAGTCAACTCCCTGAAGACCAGCATTTATCATATTATTCACGGCATTCCCGCCACCACCTCCAACACCAAAAACGGTAATGCGTGGCTTCAATTCCGCGATATCTGGCCGATGCAGATTAATCGTCATTTTCTTTTCCTTCTCATAAGACACCGCAAGCCAAAGCGATGAAATTTATCCAAATAGACTTAACTAAAAACTCTCACGCAACCACTGACCAACACGCTGAAAATACCCACGCGTGCCCATCGATAAATGATTTCCTGCCGCCTGCATTGTTTTTTCTTCAAAACCCACCAATTGCGGATAAATTAACAACCCAACAGCAGATGTAAATGCCGCCCCTTTTGCAAGAGAAGGAAGCCTCGAAACACCTAAAGGCCGCCCAATACGAACATTTCTTCCTAATATAGTACGTGCCATTTCTGGCAATCCTGTTAACTGGCTTGCTCCCCCAGTCAAAATAACACGTTTACCAATGATGTGACCAAAACCAGAACGATTTAAACAATCACGGACCATTTCTAAAATTTCTTCAACACGCGCACGAATGATACGCCCAAGAACTGCGCGAGGATATTGAGTTTCACGCTGTTCACTCCCAATTTCTGCTACATTAATCATTTGCCGCTCATCAGCACTTGTTAAAAGTGCTGAACCATAAACAACTTTTAAACGTTCCGCCTCTGTTAGAGACATAGAAAATCCGCGCGCAACATCAAGAGTGACATGATGCCCCCCAACAGCAAAAGCATCCGCATGAATAAATTTTCCCTCAAAAAACACTGAAAATGTTGTTGTTCCACCACCAAAATCAATACATGCAGCCCCTAAATGCGCCTCATCATTCATCAAGACAGCAAGACCACTTGCAAAGGGAGTAGCAACCATTGCTTCAACACTCAAATGTGCACGATTAATACAAGCTTCTAAATTACGCAAAGAGGCTGTTTCTGCTGTTACCACATGCACGTCAACACCAAATATTTCTCCTGCCATGCCAATAGGATCAGAAATTCCTTTATCTCCATCCAATACATAAGAAACTGGAACTGAGTGCATAACGTGACGTTCAGCATCAAAAGCTTTACACGAAACATCTGAAAAGGCCATACGCATATCACGCTTGGTGACTTCACGACCATTCAAATGGACCTTTCCATTAATCAAAGCACTTTGTAATCGACTTGAGGAAAAATTCACAATCACTGAATCCACCACCAAACCAGCCATTTTTTCTGCCGCATCAACAGCCAATCTTATTGATTGTTCTGCTGCAAACATATCCATGACAACACCTGATTTAATACCACGTGAACGTTGTACTCCAAAGCCTAGAATTTCCGTAGAATGTGTACGACCATGTAAATAGTGCGCATGCTTCAAAGGACGCAAACAAGCAATAAGACAAACAATCTTACTTGAACCGACATCAAGAACCGTTAAAAAACGTGTTTTACGCCCTCCCAGATGATGTGATCTAAGCAACATCATGGGTTTCCTGCCTTTCGTGCCTTTAAAATACGTTCTTCTTCTGCTACAGTAGCATGATAACGCTCCAACGTTTCATCTGATAAAGAAACAGTAATTCGATCAGCAAGACGTAAATCAACACTGAGAATATCGCGAGATAAAAGATCTTGTATTGTACCGGACGAAACAAGAGAAGAAAGCCTTTCAAGGGCACCATTTTCAGGTAACATAACGCGCATTCCATTATCCAAAACAAGATCCCAACGTCGATCACCTACCCGCACAAAAGCACGAATACGTTCATATACTTCCGGATAGACTGACAGCGCTTGAATAAACACTTTAGCAGCATTTTGCGCACCCTGCCCAACCACAAGAGGTAAATCCCGAACAATTTCTCCTTTAAGGGGCACAATGACACGACCTGTATTATCAACAATATCCATTATGCTATCATGTTGCCAAATGGCATAGGGTTCACGCTCTACGATAGAAATGCGCATTCTATTGGGATAAATTTTCTGAACATTAGCCGATTGCACCCAAGCCTGTTTTTCTAAAAGAGAACGCGCTCTTTCAACATCAAAAGTGAATATAGAAGGCGCAACATCAAGTTTTAAAATTTTTAAAATATCCTGCTTTGCCAAGCGCTTATTACCGTTTATATCGACGTGAGTAACCACAAAACTACTATCCAATATGATCGTGTTTACGATCACAGCCATCTGACCATTTGATGAAAGTCCATAAAAAGCCGTAACAAAGAAAAAACATACAACAGCAAAAGAGCCGAAATGGCGTGGAATATGAATATTGACAAAAACAAACTCAAACATAACCCGAAGAAAACGACGATAAAGACGCGGGAAAGCTGGCACTGAAAGCACCTCCATCGGAACATTTGTTTTATTCACATTTAACGCATACATGATGCGTCCTCCACCATCCATTGAACAATATCGCCGTAAGTACGACCGCTCGCTTTTGCAATATCAGGAAGAAGAGACGTCGACGTCATACCGGGTTGCGTATTAATTTCAAGCCAAACCAATTCTCCCGTTTTCTCATCAAAACGAAAATCAGAACGGCTAACACCTCGACACCCTATCGCCTGATGAGCTGCTAAAGACATTCTTTGCACACTTTGGTAAATATTTAGTGAAAGTTGTGCAGGACAAATGTGAAGAGAACCACCCGTTTTATATTTTGAGTCATAATCGTAGAATGGAAAGTGTTTATCGGGAAGAATTTCACACACATCCAGCACTTCATTCCCCAAAACAGCACAAGTCAATTCACGACCAGGAATATATTTTTCAATTATCACCTCATCGGCATACCCCCACTCGCTCCCCCCAATATTATGCGGCGGTGCAGCTTCATTTCCCTGGACAATGACAACACCAAAACTTGATCCTTCACACACAGGTTTAATTACATAAGGAGGCTCCATAGGATGCGTTCGACCCAAAGAAAAGCGGCTCATGATACGAGAAGGCGCAACACAAACCCCAACATTTGCAACGATAATTTTTGCACGTCCCTTATCCATTGCCAAAGCGGATGCCATCACGCCAGAATGGGTATAAGGAATTTTTAAATATTCAAGAATCCCCTGAATCCGGCCATCTTCACCAAATGGACCATGCAATGCATTGAAGACAATATCGGGCTGCAACTGTTCAAGAACAGAAGCAATATGGGCGTCAACATCCACGCGGCTCACGCGATACCCCTGCATCTCTAGAACATCAGCACAAGCCGCCCCTGAAGATAAACTTACAGACCGTTCAGAAGAAAAACCTCCCATTAACACAGCTATATGTTTATCTCTCATAATAAATCACCCTCCTTCGCATACTATATGTAGACTATATAGAATACATCAGCACCACATACAGGAAAAACAAAGTTTATCCTTGCGAATCAATAACCTAGCATTTTGCATAATGAATCAGACTCAAAAGCCTGATGCAAGAGATTCTTTGTTAATTTATTGATTCTTAATAGAAATTTTTTATTATCTCTTTGAAATGACTCAATTTTTTATTTACACTTTTTTAGTAAACAACAAATCAATAAAATGGATCAAAAAGAGAAACACTTCGACCACGCTCAAATTGACCGATACGCTCTATTTCCCATTGTAAAAGGTGGGCTGAATTTGCAAAAACACGAGCACGTACTGTTTCTCCCAATGCTTCAAGGTCATATCCTGTTGCTTGCCCTGTATTAATCATAAAATTACAATGCATTTTACTCATTTGAGCGCCACCAATCCGTAAACCACGACATCCTGCTTCATCAATCATGCGCCACGCAGATCCATTCTCAGGATTTTTGAAAGTTGATCCCCCTGTCTTTTCACGAATAGGTTGCACTGTTTCTCTGTGGAGGGAAACTTCATCCATAGCAGCACGAATATCATCTTTATTACCGAGTTTTCCTTCCAATAAAGCAGCCGTAAAAATAAAATCTTTAGGAATATCACAATGGCGATAGGAATAATGCATATCTTTCAAACTCAAGATATGACGTTGCCCTTTACGATCCAGCGCATAGACCTCAACAACACGCGCTGCGGTTTCAATACCATTCGCACCCGCGTTCATTTTAAGAGCTCCTCCAAGAGCACCAGGAATACCATGATAAAAATGAAAACCTGCAATCTCAGCTTCTAAAGCAGCAGCAGCTAAATGTTTATCCGCCGTACCAGCACCAACTAAAAAGCCTTTTGGAGAAACTTGCTGCACTTGCCCAAAATTTTTTGGCGAAAGACGAATCACAACACCAGGAACGCCCCCATCACGCACTAGGAGATTAGAACCGATACCTACAATTGTTACAGGAACAAATTCAGGCAAATTTTGAAGAAAGAGAGCCAAATCTTCTTCATCAACAGGCTGATAAAAAAGCTCTGCCAACCCGCCCGTGCGAAACCACGTTACCTTACGCATCTCAACATTAGGCGTAAGTTTGCCTCTCACGCCACCCAACAGCGGTTGCAATTGCGCCAATAGCGCCTCACCATCAATGTGCTGAAAATTTATCATGACCATCCAATACCGCTAACTGATGAGGCAACGCACAAGCCCATTGTGTGATATTGCCAGCACCAAGAAAAACAATATAATCCTCTGCTTGAGCAAATGTCGAAACAAGAGACACGACATCTTCCAGACCATGTATCAAGCGCACATCACGATGACCCGCCATTTTAATATGCTCTACCAATTCTTGAGAACCAAATCCTACAATAGGCTCTTCACCAGCCGCATAAACGGGCGTAATCAACACTGTATCTGCATCATTAAAACAAGCAGCAAAATCATCAAATAAATGATACAACCGTGAATACCGATGGGGTTGTACAATCGCAATAACACGCCCTTTTGCACTCTCACGTGCTGCACGCAAAACAGCCTTTATTTCAACAGGATGATGTCCATAATCATCAAATATTTCAATGCCCCGCCAACTTCCTGTTCGCGTAAAACGCCGTTTTACTCCGCCAAATTCTGCTAAGCCCCTTTTTATAGCTTCATTTGAAATGCCAAGTTCATGCGCAATAACAATCGCTGCCGTTGCATTGGCAACATTATGCTGTCCTGCCATGGGCAAAAGCAAATTTTTCAACTCAATCTTTCTTCCTGTTTTGCGTGAGCGAACAAGAACATCAAAATGCGTTTTTTGACCATCCATCGAAAGATTAAGAAAACGAACATCCGCTTGTGGATTTGCACCATAAGTAATCACCCAACGATCATCAATACGACCCGCCAATGACTGAACTTCTGGATGATCAAGGCACAAAACAGCAAAACCATAAAAAGGAACATTTTCTACGAATTGCCGAAAAGCCTCACGCACAGCATCAAAACTTCCATAATGATCCAAATGCTCAGCGTCAATATTAGTAATAACAGCAATATCAGCAGGCAGCTTTAAAAATGTACCATCACTTTCATCAGCTTCAACAATCATCCAATCGCCATCTCCTGTACGAGAATTCGTACCATAAGCATTAATAATACCGCCATTAATCACCACTGGATCAAAATGACCAGCATCAAGAAGAGCTGCAACCATTGATGTGGTCGTTGTTTTACCATGTGTACCACCCACCGCAATTGCACGTCGAAACCGCATTAGCTCCGCCAGCATTTCTGCACGTCTGACAAGCGGCAAATGTCTTTCCTTTGCAGCAATATACTCAGGATTTGTTTTTTTAATAGCAGTAGAAAAAACAACAACCTCTGCATTCCCTAAATTTTCAGCACAATGACCTATATGAACGTTAATTCCTTTTCTCCGCAAACGTTCAACATTTGCACTCTCAACTTGATCTGACCCTTGAACTTTATAGCCAAGATTATAAAAAACCTCCGCAATTCCACTCATACCGATTCCCCCGATTCCGATAAAATGGATAACACCTATATCAAGTGGCATTTTCATTAAAAAGCTCCTCTTTTATATCTGCCAACAATCGCCCTGCAATTAAGGATTCAGCCATATCAGCAAGGCAACGGGTTGCATGAGGTTGTCCAACTTTTTTTGCAGAGAGCGCTTGTTTTTCCAATAAATGGGGCGCACAACAAGCGTGCATTAAAAGAGAAAAAAGCTTTTGTGCATTTAAATCTTTTTCTGATACAATTTGCGCACCACCTACACGAGCAAGCAGAGCTGCATTGGCAGCCTGATCATGATCTAAAGCATGGGGATAGGGAACAAGCAAAGCAGGTCTACCAATCACCGCTATCTCACAAACGGATGAAGCCCCAGCGCGCGACAAAATAAAATGAGCATGTGCCATACGTTCAGCCATATCATCAAAGAAAGGAGCAACCTCTGCTTGTACGCCCATATCACGATAGATTTTGATCAACCCTCCTGCTTCACCTCGGACTTGCTGCACAATGCGTAAACGTTTACGGTTCTTATCATCGAATAAAGCAATAGCTTCTGGAACAATATGTGAAAAAGCAGAAGCCCCTTGGCTACCTCCAAAAACCAAAAAATTAAATGGCTTTTCCCCCTCTGAAGAACGATAAGGAATTTTGGCCGCCTTCAACACAGCCTCACGGACAGGATTCCCCGTCAAAAGTATTTTATGAGCATAAGCGCCATTTGGCGACAACAAACCACCAGCGATTGCACGCACAAAAATTGCCAACACCCGATTGGCACGCCCCATAACAGCATTTTGTTCATGAATAAATGTTACACGCCTCGTTAAGGCCGCAATAAAAAGAGGAGGAAAACTCGGATATCCCCCAAACCCTCCAACAAGAACAGGACGTAATTTATAAAACAACGCCAACGATTGCCCCATGCCTCTTAGCAAAGACCAAAACGTCTTTATCAGAGCAAAAGGATGGCGTCGTATAAATGTTGCCGATAAAACGATATGAATATGCTCTTCATCAAAGCACCTAACAAAAGGTCGTGCTCTTTCATCTGTTATTAAATGAACATCATATCCACGCTGCCTTAATTCAACAGAAAGGGCTTCAGCAGGAAAAAGATGTCCACCTGTACCACCAGCCACCAAAACAATAACTTTTTTATCATTCATAAGGAGTATCCAAGACAGAAGAGGAAGAAAAAGCTGAAAGGCGTGCTTCTGGCCAACGACGTGTTAAACTGAGCAAAATGCCCATTGAAAAAGCAATCGCCACCATCGAAGAACCACCATAAGAAATAAAAGGCAATGTCATGCCTTTTGGAGGAATTAAGTGAAGATTAACGGCCATATTAATAGCTGATTGAAAGCCAATCATCATTGCTATGCCAGTAATACCAAGACGTATAAAAGAATCACGTGTATTCATGGCTATATACAATGAACGCATAACGATAAAGCCAAAAAGCATCATAATTAATAAACAAAGAATAATACCATATTCTTCAGCAGCAACGGAAAATACAAAATCTGTATGGCTATCAGGAATGATACGTTTTACTGTTCCCTCCCCAGGACCTTGCCCAAACCAACCACCATTCAAAATAGCCTCACGTCCTACATCCACTTGAAAAGTATCTCCTTCACCTGTCAAAAAACCATTAATACGCTCGCGCACATGATGCAGAAAAAGATAAGCTAAAATAATTCCTACAACACCTAAAATGAGAAAGAGAAAAATAATGGTAAGAGGGACACCAGCAATAAAAAATAGCCCCCCCCATGTTGCACTTATTAAAACTGTTTGTCCAATATCAGGCTGCAAAACCAGAAGCACACAACAAATGACATAAAGTACAATCGCTAACGTATAACCCCAAATTCCCCTCCTGCGTATCTGTTCCGAAAAAAGCCAAGCGGATATAACCACAAAAGCTGGCTTCATAAACTCTGATGCCTGTACAGAAAAACCAAATAGTAGAATCCACCTCCGTGCTCCCTTTAATTCTGGACCCCAAAATAAGGTTGCAACCATAAGAGCAAGCGTTACAATAAGCAAAAGAGCACATAAACGACGAATATTAGGAAGCGAAAAAAAAGAAATGGTAACCATCGTAAAAAATGCTGAAATGCTAAAAATGATATGCCACCGAACAAAATAAAAACTATCAGCAATTCCGATTTTTTTTGCAATAGCGGGGCTGGCAGCAAAAGACAGCATAATACCAATTCCCATTAAAATTAAACAAGCTGCAAAGATAGAGCGATCAATCGTCCACCACCAATTAGCAATTGGATCTCTATCTGCACGCGTAACCATGATATCCACCTTATCCATTTTATAAATTGTCTCAAAGTGAGATGGTTCCCCAGCCTGTTTAACAAACACTTTAAAAACAAAATTACACAAAAAAAGATTCTGGAGTCTTAACGCAAAAATATTTTTTATAACTGATGCTTTTTTTATTGTAACTGCATCACAAAAGAGACAAATGCTTCGCCTCGCATTTCATAATTTTTAAATTGGTCATAACTTGCACAGGCAGGTGACAAAAGAACCGTCACCTCTTTTGCCTTACAACCCATTGCGTCAACAGCTGCTTCACGCACCGCATTTTTCAAAGTTAAGCTCATAGAAAAAGGAAAGGCAGATCCAATAGTGCGAGCAAATTCTTCCGCTGCGCTCCCAATCAAATAGGCTTTACGAATTTTAGGAAAAAATTCTCTAAGAGACTCTATTCCTCCCTTTTTTTCCTGTCCCCCAACAATCCAAAAAATATCATTAAAGGTGGAAAGCGCAGGAGCTGTTGCATCTGCATTAGTCGCTTTGCTGTCATTGATAAACAAAACCGCCCCCATTTTACGCACCTGCTGCATACGATGATCCAGCCCTTTATAACTTGCTAAATGCTTGTTCATAGAGGGATCGGTTATTTTTAAAGCCTGCAATGTTGCTAATGCTATAAGGGCATTTTGCGCATTATGACGTCCGCGCAAAGCAGTCATAGACGCCAGATCTGCAAGCATATGACGCTGTCCGTGACAAACAGAAAAGAGTTTGGTCCCATCTGCATAAAAACCATTTTCAACAAAATGATCCTTGGAAATTGCCCCAATTTTCTTCCCCTCATGAAGCAACTGTTGATATAAAACCCGACAAGCTGCATCATCAACTGAAATAAAAGCCTGAAAAGCCTGAGCAATCAGATGCCTTTTGGTTTGCACATAACAGGCAAAACTCCCATGTCGATCAATATGATCAGGTGTTAAATTTAATAAAAGTCCAATGGTCGGCTGAAGAGAAGGAGTGAGATCAATTTGAAATGATGAACATTCAATCACATAGATACGTTTTTTAACAAATGGCTTAAGCGTCAATATTGCCTTGCCGATATTTCCTCCCATCTGCACATCATAACCCATTTGTTCTAGCAAATGAGCAAGTAAAGCCGTTGTGGTTGACTTCCCATTCGTTCCCGTAATCGCAATGAAAGGAACATCTTGGTCACAAAAACCATAATGCTGTAAAAAATGATGGCGTGCACGAACAAATAACTCAATATCACCGATAATTTCTATATTTTTTTTTCGTGCTTTTTCAACAACCCAATGGGGTTGAGGATAATTTAAAGGAACTCCAGGAGCTAAAATCAATGTAACAAACTCTGACCAATCTTCATAACGGAGATCTCGCGTTGGAATATTGTGCCGAAAAGCCATTTGTACGCTTGAAGGACTATCATCCCACGCCACCACTTCTGCACCGCCACGCATCAATACTTGTGCCGTTGCTAGTCCAGACTTCCCTAATCCAAATAGAGCAACTTTTTGTCCTTTATAACATGCAACAGAAATCAAAATCTCACCGCAATTTAAGTGTTGAAAGACCAATAAGAGCAAGAACAATTGAAATAATCCAAAAGCGTATCACGACTTGGCTTTCAGTCCAGCCTTTTTTCTCAAAATGATGATGTATCGGTGCCATAAGAAATACTCGTTTTCTTGTTAATTTGAAATAACCAACCTGAATAACGACCGAAAAAGCTTCCACAACAAAAAGCCCACCAATAAGAGCCAAAACAATTTCGTGCTTCGTAGCGACCGCAACAGTCCCCAATAATCCTCCAAGAGCCAACGAACCAGTATCTCCCATAAAAATAGCTGCAGGTGGTGCATTAAACCATAAAAAACCAAGCCCTGCCCCAACAACAGCTCCCAATAAAACAGCCAATTCACCTGTTCCCGACACATAATGGATTTGGAGATAATCAGCAAAATTCATATTACCAGAAAGATAAGCAATCAGAGCAAAAGATAAGGCTGCAACCATCACAGGAACAATAGCAAGCCCATCAAGTCCATCGGTCAAATTAACCGCATTACCCGTCGCGACAATGACAAAAGCAGAAAAAGGAATAAAAAACCAGCCCAAATTGATAAGATAATCTTTCAAAAAAGGCAAAGCGAATCCAGATGAACCAATTTTCAGGATGACAAAAGCAGCAATTGCGGCAACACAAAACTCCAAGCTTAACCGTGCTTTCCCAGAAAATCCTTTGTCTGTTTGTTTTGTGACCTTAAGATAATCGTCATAAAATCCAATTGCCCCAAAAGAAAGCATAACCAATAGCGATACCCAAAAATAAATATTCGATAAATTACACCACAAAAATGCCGATATTATAATGCCGGTTAAAATCATCAATCCACCCATTGTAGGTGTTCCAGCCTTTTTAAAATGTGTTTGAGGACCATCAGCACGAATCGGTTGCCCTTTACCCTGCCGCAATTTAAGAGAAGCAATGATGCTAGGTCCAAACAAAAAGACGATAAGCCCCGAAGTAAGCATAGCCGCTATCGTGCGAAAAGTAATATAACGAAATACATTCACACCTGGAAGCCAATCACTAAACGAAGAAAAAAACAGCATCATGGTACAAAAAACCTCTTCAAACTATGGAGAAACCACTTTGTAGCGATCAAGCAATGCAGTCACAATATTTGATGAACAAAGGCTATTGGATGATTTAACCATAAGCAGATCCCCAGAAGAAATTTCTGCTAAAAGAAGCGATAAAATTTTCTCAATATTTTCAGCATAATGAACCTTAACACCAGCAGACAAATCACTGACTAAAGATTTCATCGCCTCACCAAATAGAAAAACCGGATTAGCGCCGGAAAGACGTATTGGCTTTATTAAATCACGATGAAGCTTTGCACTATACTCCCCTAACTCTAGCATATCCCCTAAAATAGCAATTCGCCGCCCCTCTTCCCCGACTGGTCCTGTAGCAAGAAGCTCAAGCGCAGCACGCATAGAAGCAGGATTAGCATTATAGCTTTCATCAATGAGATAAAATTCACCCCCATTTGATAAAGACAGTCGATAACGAACACCTCGCCCCTTTTGAGAAGAAAAATGGCGAAAAAAAAGAAAAATAGGCTCTAACTCAACCCCCATAGCATCACAAGCAGCAATAACCCCTAAACTATTTTGCACAATATGGCGTCCGGGAGCACCAATTTGAACCTCCCTATCCCGCCCCCTAATACGTACAATCATAGAAGAACGATCGGTTAGAAGACATATATCTCGCGCTTGATAATCAGCATTTTTAGTTTCACCAAAGCTTAAAATCTTCTTTACACCGTATTTTTTTGCTTTTTGAACGAGATAAGAAAAAAAATCACTATCCGCATTTAAAATGGCAATGCCTTTCTCATCTAATCCTTCAAAAATTTCAGCTTTTGCCTTTGCTATTTCTTCAAGATTTTTGAAAAAACCCATATGTCCTGCACAAATATGCGTAATGAGGGCAACATGCGGACAAACCAGTTTGACCAGAGGGCGAATTTCATCTCTATGATTCATGCCAATTTCAAAGATACCATAATCACTCTCCATAGGCATCCGCGCTAAAGTGAGTGGAACTCCCCAGCAATTGTTTAAAGAAGCAAGATTTGCATGAACGTTCCCAGCCGTTGCAAGTGCTTGTTTCAAAGCTTCTTTTGTCGTTGTTTTTCCCACCGATCCTGTTATCGCGATAATCTTAGCTCTTGAACGTTTGCGTGCAGCTTGTGCAAGTTTTTCTAGGGCTTGCAAAACATCAGGAACAATAATGAGTGGAGCCGATATCTTTTTCATATCCCTCAAACGATGTTCCGCAACGATAAGGACGCCTGCACCTCGTTCATAAGCTTGCGCAGCAAAATCATGACCATCAAGATGATGCCCCTTAATGCAAAAAAAAATATCACCTTCCGCAAGAGTACGGCTATCAATGGAAACCCCAGAAAAAGTTTCTGGGATGCTTCCCATTACAATACCATTAATGGCAGCAACAAGTGCTTGCTTATCCCATAAAGCTGTCATTTCTTTCGATCCTCTAGAGCTTCTATCGCTTTCAGACGATCTGAAAAAGGATAAGTTGTCTGCCCTATAATTTGGCCATCCTCATGACCTTTTCCAGCAATAATTAATGTATCACCAACTTTCAAAAGCTCCACTGCGTAAGAAATAGCCTCACCACGATCTGCTATCTCTATTGCTGTTGGCACCGCCTGTAAAATATCCTTGCGTATTTTTTCTGGCATTTCTGTGCGAGGATTATCATCCGTTACAATAACAATATCCGCTTTATCCGCCGCAATTTTCCCCATCAAAGGTCTTTTTCCTTGATCACGATCTCCTCCACAACCAAAAACAACAATCAAACGCCCTTGCGTAAAGGGACGAACAGAAAGCAAAACCTGCTCCAAAGCTTCTGGTTTATGGGCATAATCAATATAAACAGGCGCATTATTTTCTGTCTTTCCGACAAACTCTAACCGCCCAGGTGCCCCCTGCAAAGTTTCAAGCGCAGAAAAAACCTTATGAGGTGAAACACCCGTTGCAATTGCTAACCCTGCTGCCATAAGCGCATTGGCTACCTGAAAATCTCCCGCTAAAGGCAAATCAAATGTATAAATATTGTTTTCCACACGGCACTCAATACACTGTTTAGAGCGTTGATGTTCGACACGATTAATCGTGATAAATTGCCCTTTACGACCAATTGTCAAGACACGGCGGCGCGCTTGTGTAACAACATCAATAACCTTTTGTGAATAAACATCATCAGCAAAAATCAAAGCAGGAGAAGATACAGGCAAAAGTGTATCAAACAATCTCATTTTAGCCCGCAAATAATCCTCTACCCCCGTATGATAATCCATGTGATCTCGCCCTAAATTGGTAAAGGCCCCAGCCGTTAAGCGGACTCCATCAAGTCGTCCTTGATCAAGCCCATGCGAAGAAGCTTCAAGAGCTGCATGAGTTACACCTTCATAAGAAATTTCACAAAGAAGACGGTGTAAGACGACCGGATCAGGTGTTGTGAGAGAACCATAAACATTCCGTTTAGGAGAAACAACACCAACCGTTCCTATACTCGCAGCACAAAATCCAACATGAGTCCAAATTTGCCGAATAAAAGAGACAACAGATGTTTTACCACTTGTACCAGTTACAGCAACGACCGTTTCAGGCTGAGAACCGTAAAAACGTGCAGCTGCCAACGCTAAACTATGACGAACATTAGAAACACGTAAAATGGGAACAGATAAATCCTCAAGAACAGCATAACAATCTGTAACAATTGCTCGTGCGCCACGCTTTATCGCATCATCTATATAGTGTCTTCCATCATTTTTTTTTCCTTGAACAGCGACAAAAACATAGCCTGGCAAGACTTGTCGAGAATCCGCACTGATTCCTGTTATTTCCATTGAAGAAAGATTCTGATCTTCAAGACATTCTGTAAAAACTGTTCCAAACAACATAACGATGCACCTTTGTATTCATTTTACCGTTGTTTAATGAAACTTGAATTGCTCTTTTTACTTAAAAGAGGCGAATATTCTTTTTTAAAATCGGGTTTTACACCAAGAAAACTAGCTGTACGACGAACAATATTAGCAAGCATTGGTCCAGCATTCATCCCCGCTGTTGCTGAACGCTGTCCCTCTGCAGGCTTTGGTTCATCAATAATTGTTAAAACAACATAAACAGGATCATCAATAGGAAAAGCAGCAAGAAAACTATTGAAATTTCTTGTTTTAGAATATTTTCCATTTTCAACTTTTTCAGCTGTTCCTGTCTTACCACCAACCCGATAACCTTCAACTTTTGCATTACGTCCAGAACCAATATCACTATTTAATTTATAAAGGTAACGCATATTTTGACTTGTTTTAGCATGCAAAACCCGTTTTGCATGGTGCAAAGTTTGTTCTTTTGTACGTTTTAAAAATGTCGGAGTAATTAACCAACCACCATTCATTAAAGCAGCAGCCCCAACAGCCGTTTGCAAGGGTGTTGTTGCCATACCATGCCCAAAAGAAATCGTCATAGAATGGATATCCTTCCAATGATGTGGCACAATAGGATGGGCAACTTCAGGCAGCTCTGTTGTGAGACGATCCAGTAACCCAAGTTTTTGCAAAAAACCACGATGTTTATCAATCCCTATCGCCAATGCCTCTTTAGCAGAACCAATATTGGAAGAATAAATAAAAACCTCCCATAACGTTAAGGGACGATTTTTTCCATGAAAATCATGAATCGTATACCCACTACTTGCTTTTATTGGCTTTGAAGCATCAATAATACTGTTTAAATGAAAAATATCGGAATCAAGAGCCATGGCAGTCGTAAAACTTTTAATGATCGATCCCATTTCAAAAGCTCCTGCCGTCATCCGATTGAGACGATCACTTTTTAAAGCTTCAATAGGATTTCCAGGATTAAAATCTGGTAGTGATGCCAAAGCCAAAACTTCCCCCGTATGTATATTTAAAATAACAGCTCCTGCAGCAATTGCCCTATAACGCTTCATAGCCTGAATAAGTTCATCATGAACAATTGCCTGAACACGCACATCAATCGAAAGCTGAACTTGTTTTAATGATTCTTCCATGGCAAGACCCGTGGCACGCAAAGAACTCAACCCCGCATCATCAATATATTTTTCCATACCTGCAATGCCCTGATTATCAACATTCACCATACCAAGAATATGGGAAGTTACAGGTCCATCAGGATAAAAACGACGAATTTCAGTCCGAAAACCAATTCCTGGTATACCAAGAGCCATAATTTGCGTCTTCTGCATTGGTGTTAACCCACGCTGTATCCAAGAAAAACCAGACTTTCTTTTTAAGCGCTTATAGGTTTCCTGCCAATTAAGATCAGGCAAAACTGTTGAGAGCAATTCAATTGTTTCATCCACATCAATAATACGTCGTGGCTCAGCAAAAAGTGAATAAGTTTTAATATCTGTTGCCAATAAACGACCCTTACGATCAACAATATCAGGCCGTACCATCAATTGAAGAACTCCTGGCCCCTTTGCTTCTTCAATCTGTCCACCTTCCAACCCATAAGAAATAAGGCAAGCCCCCATGATGCCATATAAAATTAAAAAGCAGAACAACGAAAAAAGCAAACGTGGACGACTAGAATAGGGACGACGAACAGAGACATTATGATTATTCAACGAATTCTTTAAACGCTTTTTCTTCTGTGAGAATAAAAAAGTCGATTTCATTACTGCGCGCCTTTTTGGACAACACCATTTATCTGAGAAGCCCGATTATTTGTCAAAATATCCTGATTATCTTCCAAGATATTTTGTTTAATCACTTCTTCAATTTGATCATGTACCCGTACCGGAATGTCTTTAAACTCCACGATTTGACGCGGCTGTATAATCTCTAACCCAAGTTCTTTTTGATAACGTTTCGCAAGTTTTTGCATGCGTGAAGGCCTTATCATCACAGCCCACTCAGCACGAAGCAAACTTACCGTATTTTTTGCTGCAGCAATTTCATGCTCAAGATGACGAACTTCGTTCATTCGTTTTTGAACATCATATTTTACCTTATAAGTAAGACCTGCCATACAAATCATAATCATCACTAAGATCATATCAAATGTACGAAAAACTGTCATTTCTTGCCGCTTTCAAAAATGGCAATCTCTGCTAAACCAAATAATTTCATATCTGCTGCAAGAGCCTCTGCTTCAGTTCGTACACCAATACGCAACCTTGCAGAACGTGAGCGTGGATTTTTCAGTAACTCCTCTTTAGTTGCCGTGATCCCCCCTTTAAACAAAGAAAAAAATGTTGCTGGAGCAGCCTTTATTTCAGGCAGATAGCGTGATCTCATACATTCTCCAGAACGAACCGAAAAAAATCTTTTGACCATACGATCTTCAAGGGAATGAAAACTGACAACACCCAAACGACCTCCAGCTTTTAAAACGCGTTCAGCAGCAAATAAACCACATGCCAATTCACCAATTTCATCATTAACATATATACGAAGAGCCTGAAATACACGTGTAGCAGGATGAATACGATCTCCTGGCTTACGTCCTATCAACGCTTCGATAGCAGACGCCAAATCACCTGTACGCATAAAAGGCTGAACAACACGACGCTTTTCAATCATCCGTGCAATTCGCCCCGCATAACGCTCTTCTCCTAACATCTTAAAAATACGTGCCAAATCCCTTGCTTTTAAATGATTTACAACATCGCTGGCTGTAAAACCAGTCTGAGCCATTCGCATATCCAATGGACCATCTTTTTGAAAAGAAAAACCTCTTTCTGCTTCATCAAGCTGCATTGAAGAGACGCCAATATCCAAAATAACTGCATCCACCTTCTCTTCAACGACACAATGGAGCTGTGAAAACGCCATATGGACCAAACGAAGTCGTGGAAAAAATTCTTCAACAAGCGATTGTCCTGCACTAATAGCATGAGGATCACGATCAAGAGCAATCACCTCCGCCCCTGCCTTTAACAAAGCGCGCGTATAACCACCAGCACCAAAGGTGCCATCAATCACTTTTGCTCCAACCAATGGCATAAACCCAGCCAAAACTGGCTGCAACAACACTGGAATATGGCGTTCAACTCTTTGATCCTGCTTTATCAAAATAATCCGTCTTGAAGTTATGCTGTCTCAAATCAACAGCTCTCTCATAGAAACTGATCTTAGAATAACCTAGCCTTCAACTTTCATATTAATCACAATGAACGAAAAAACTAAAGTTATCCCAAAACAGATCCTAACGCATTATACTTAAAAAAATGTTATAATTTTTTAAAATACTCTTTTCTCAAATGTCCATTTCAAACACATAGACTCCATAAAAGACTATATATAATCGATCTTATAAAATATCGCGTATCATCATGAAATATCAGTCGGCCTATAAGCCGGGTTCTGTAGAGTAAAGCTTACACTTTACATGGCAACCATTCATCTGGGACGGATGTTACCATCCGCCTCGTGCAACCTACCCAAATGACTCGCCCGGAAATCGGCTGCAAATTAAATTTTGCACGTCATTTCTATTTGGTCTTGCTCCCGGTGGGGTTTACCTTGCCACATTCATTACTGAATGCGCGGTGGGCTCTTACTCCACCCTTTCACCCTTACCTATAAAAATAGGCGGTTTACTTTCTGTGGCACTTTCCCTAGGGTCACCCCCGCCGGGTGTTACCCGGCACCGTCTTTCCATGGAGCCCGGACTTTCCTCACCTGCCACATTTCAGCATTAAACAAGCGCGGCTGCCCAGCCGACTGACGCATTAATTTATAAAACATTTTCTGCTCCGTGAAAATAGCATCTTAAAATATTTTATAGCAACCTGTCTACAAAGATGTTTTTATTTTAATGAAGCCAGATAAGTTTTCACTTTTGCGCAATATTTCGCCGAAATAGAATTCATTTTTTTTGCAGCATGACCTGCGTTATATTTAAGGATTGTACCACACGTACTTCCACCACTGAGTTTATACGCCCGAGCCAAATAACGTATACCATATTCAAGATTGGTCGCAGGATCGTACAAATCCTGTACAGAACCACTAAAGCCCAACCCTCGTGCCGTAGAGGGTTTAATTTGCATCAAACCTATTTCGCCAGCAGCCCCCTTTATACTTGCTTTATAATTACTTTCAACTTTTACAACAGCATGTGCTAAATTAACGGGAACATTATATTTATTCGCAAGTTTCTGAATAAGAAACTCATAAGGACGATGAGAAATCTTAGAAGCAACAATCACTGAGGCTTCTCCTGATTCTGCAACATTTAAGACATTATGAGTCCAACTTATATCAAGTACAAAAAATACAGCACACGCTGTATTTAACAAGATTTTCAAAAATTGCATTTTCCTTCTCTTCACTCAAACATTCTCAAATTCTAGCCGCACATAATTTGCAAACGTATTGTACAAAAAAAGAAAGCAAAAGAACGGCTTGAAAAAGGAAAGAGTAAGACAATTTCAAGATAAAATTCTGCAACAAAAGAAAATCTCTTTATGCAAAAATTATAGATTTCTCTATATCATAAAATAAAAAAAATAAAGAGACTATAATTAATCTTATAGCGTATTAAATGAAATGATATAATCTATAAATTGCTGCTAGCGCTATTATATCACTCAATTTTTATATTAAAAAAATAGCATCTTAAACGGATATAACATTTTTTACATAAGATTATTAATTTTTTTATTGAGATCAATCCCACAAAGCAAAAGAGATTAGAACATCTTTTACCGAAGATCCTCAATATCAAAAAAGCTTCATAAAAAATATAAACCGTTATCAACGCTTCTCACTAGTTAATAAACACCCACAACACTCTTTATGTCTGATAAAACCTCAACAAATAACAAAACAAATCCTTACCCCCATCATTGCGCATAAAAATTCATAAATATACTAAGATCTGTAAAATAAAGGAATCTTAAATCCTTTAAAAATTTTTTATTTTCTGATATCAAATAAAAAAATAACTGGTATATCAAATGCGATTAACGTGCTTTATTATAGTCAATACTGCGTTTGTCATTGTAGCGATTGATAATGCAATTAACTTTACCAATACCCTTGATAGACTTGCTATCACTCCTGTAATGATTGCAACATTATCTTCATACTCCGATTGCTTACCTTTTGAGTAAGATAATTTTTGATCTTACAAATTGATTATCTCCTCGCACTTTTCAAAACTTTACGAAAAGCTCATGCTCCTTAAAATAAAACCCAAAAGCGCGATTAAAAAGATAGCTAAAAATAAGCATTAGCAATAGAAGGACGAGAAATCGCTTTTGAGAGAGCCATAGCAATAGTTTCACCAGATTTGTGAGCCTGCTCACGACTCTGACCATTTTTAAAAGCAAGCGCAATTACATCGCGACGCAGCTGCGCAATAAACAACTCTTGCTGTTGAGGACTCATCTTAGAAAGATGCTTGATAATATCTGGAAAAGACACGGACAATCTCTCTAACAACAACTCCTCTGTTACATCAAACTTCTGAGAAGAAAAAGAAGAGCGACCGGAAAAAAACTGATAAACAGCACTACTTCGAGAAGCAAAAAAGATAGCGCCAAAAATAAAAAATACAAATAAAATAAAAATAATACGATGCAAAAAAGATCCCATTATCTCTTACCTAAAGATCACAGAATACAAACACAGATTCCTTTTATGATTCTCCTTATAGCATTCAACAATGCCTCAATAAAGAAAAATCAAATTATTGAAAATGAATACGCTAACAATACCCGCCCAATAAGACCTGCACCTCTGTGTATTTAGGTACTATAGGCGGAAACTAATAACAGATCTTACACTTCCCCCTAATAACACCTTACAACATCCCCTAAAACAATTATAAAAAGCCTGACTGAGGAAATCCTCAGTCAGGCCAGACAATCTAGGGGATCCACGCGGGGGGGGGGGGAGGAGGTTCCCCGATTGTCCTCTCACATCAACCACTAAGATAGCCGATGCAATATTCTTGCTATGGAATAAAATTCTTTAAACAACAAGGAATTCTTATCATCTTCTACGCAAAAAAACATAAAAGAGTTATAAATTGTTTAAAAATGTTTAAATTTAGGCAAAAAAAGTTCACAATGACCCAATTTGAAGCAATTTTATTTCAAGAAGTATCAATTAGAATCTACGATCATTATAACTGTTAAATAGTTTCTTTCATAATTCTGATGATCCTAATTAAAAAACCGTAATTTCTACGTATCCACCCTATAAAAATCAAACTATGTAAAAGTAGAATCAATCACTTTTCCAACAGCAATCACCACAAAAGAAAAACGTAGATTTTTAAAATCTTACACAAATAATCGTAAAAAATGAAAAACATCTTCTTGCAAGAAGACTATGAATTATTTAAATAAAAACAATAAATTAGAGAAATAAAATCTTATCTATCTTTATAAAAAATTTCTGTAAATGATCATTAAAATATTGTCACATCCCTTATGTAACAATCAATGAAAAATTTAAACAGCTTAATCTTATGAAAAAATGAGAGCTCTGAAGGTATTTGTTTCGAATCACGCCCTATAATCATTCCAAATAACGATAAACTATTTTAATAATAACCAACAATCTCTAACGCATTTTAACATAACAAACCGAGATCAATGCAGACATCTTCTCTTAATCTCTATCATTTAAATGATCCCGTAAAATAATACACACAGTAGTTTCTATGCTTAAAAATTGTTATAGTCTGTTTTTCTAACGTAACCAATTCATTTATTTGCAATCACAACTCATCATTTGACAATTTACATAAGAGATCTCAGGAGGGTAAGGTTCCCTTATTTTATAAATCTTCGTCTATTGAATCAATGAATAGTCATACTATCGCACATCACAAACAAGAAGAAGCATATGGATAAAAAATATAGAAAGAGTCAAAATACCTTCTATGAACCATTTTAAAGCAAGATCTGCAGTAACATGAGAAACTGAAACATAAACGATGATGTCGGCTTACAACTTTTACTTAAACTAAAGACAATGGTGCCTATCAATTTTACGCTATACTCATGGACTGCGTCATAAGATGAGCGGCAAGCATAAAAAGAAAGAAAATCACTTTTGGTAAGAAAAATGGACTTATTTAATAACCTTCATACTTCTCATGATAAAAAAATACGAAACTTTAGTGTAATATCACGCTTTTCTTTCCTACTTTCAGCCACGAACTATCCATAAATCATCGTCAATCTGATTTTTATGAATATAATGCAAAACACATAGACGAACGTCATATATAAATGCTTGTAAGAAGAAATAAACGTAAAGCCAGATGCGTTATTAAAACCGTTGTTGTACAAAATGTTTTTAAAATTCAGAATATCACTCCAATCCATTACCAATTTATGAGTAATTTTATGGCATCATCTACCAAGCTTTTACTTTTTCTATTACTTGTAAATCAACACCTGCTCCTAACATAGCAATATGTTTGAGATAAAAATTAGAGCAAATGAGAACCATATGAACAGTCCCAGCTTTTATATGCTCAATTAGAGTAAAAATATTTACGTCTGTTTGAGAAATCTTAAAAAAACCATCATTCATTTTGAAAGAAACATAAAAGCCCAAAGATAAAAACTTATTACTATCTTTACCATCCCTTTTATTTGTTTTTACGACTTTCAAACACGCTCATAACGCTGTGTTTTAAATAATGAAAATCATGCATTGTCTTACCCTTTTACTTTTTCGTCTTTTTAGAGCATCTTTTTGCACCCCTCACTAAAAATTCCAAGGTACTTCTTATCTAAACGCCTGTTCTAAAGAGACATCTTAAGATCGCACCACCATTTTTGACATTTATGAAGGTATGAGCCATTACTATATTATATTGTGGGATGTTGTATCATATTGTAGCCGCTCTCACATTTAGAAAATGTATGAAAGATGTATTTCCTTTTACAAACGGTATTATTTAGATAAATATCTTCTCTTATAACAGATAAACAGACTCTTTTGGATTCTGAAACAGAAAATTTGAAATGAAAAAATATTCTTATATTCAAGCCTCTCCTTGAAGTCTAAAAATAAATGATCTTTTAAAATCAATATATTAGCTAATAAAACAAATATGATATCAAGAAACCTTAAATAATAATCCTCATAAGCTTAACTCTATAGAAGGTGCTTTCATTACACAGCCTCCACGCCCCTATGAAACTCTAAGACTCTCATATAAAAACATAATACAAATGTAAAAAACAATAGATTATCAATGATTGAATAAAGTTTTATCTCTATGCTATTCCTTGAGAAAAATCAGAGAATAAAGCACGTTAACAAACGCGATTTATGTAAAATCTACTTGTTTATCTTTGATATCGTCAACCAATAAACGCGGATCACGAGCAAGCCAAAGCGTAACCATACCCTCCTCACTGTTTTCATTTTGTATAGGAGTACACCAAACCGTTTGTTCTAGAACAAGTCCCGCATTTTTAAGCCATTGTTCTATTTGTAAAGCCGAAAATCCAAGACGCATATGCGCTTGATCAGAATATGAAGATTCAATTTCATGATAACCAAAATCTACAATCAATAAACGGCCATGAGGACGCAAAACACTTGATATCTCATGAACAAATATTGCAGGATTTTCAAGAAAATGTAAAACCCAATGAAGAATAACTAAATCGAAAGTTGTATCTCCAACAGACAAGTGAAAAACATTGCTATCAAGCACGACTTCAACCGCATGCGTATAAAGATTAGAAAACAATTTTAAGACAGAGTCTCCACCTATTCCAATATTCAGCATCGTCTGAAATGGTTTATCGCCAATGATTTCAAGTAAAGCGTTTTCCACCCTATGATCTGCCATATAGAATGACCGTAATACATCCCATTGCAACGTATTTTGTAAGAAATGCCTCTTTTTCGTTTTTTGACGCTGCTTTTTAACATCCTTCAAACGTTCTAAGTCGTGCATTAACAACATATCATGCTTTGGCAAAGCCAAAAGAACACCCATCACAATGTCTTTACCCCAAAAATCATGACAAAGCTTAAAATAAAGGCTATCTCCCTTCTGATAACCCTCAATCAATCGTGCTTCGTACAATAAACGTAAATATCGTGATATACACGCTTGCGACTGATCAAGAATAAAAATAAAATCAGGAATTGTTAAATCTTCATGATGCAAGAGCGTAAGAATCCGTAAATGACTTACTTCTGCGACCGCTTTCATCAGCACAATCATTGCATCTAAACTTGGACTTTTTTTCATAATTACTCCTTAAACATTCCTATAAACGTTTGTTTATAGGAAAAAAAGTCAAGTATAAAACGCATATTCTCATCTATTTTGTTCTCTCTATTTTATTATACTATGAAAAAAAAACAGGCTACTGTAAAAAACAAACAGATCTTATCCCGCTGCTTCTCGTTATAATGAGAAAACATTGATTCATAATAACAATTCATCATTTTCAACTTGAATAAAAAACTGGAATACCGTAAATTTTTCCCATTTCAAACCTATTCATGATAAATCAATCCAAATCATTCTCTTACAGCTCATAAATGGAGGAGACATATGGATAAAAATACTTTTTATGGTCATCTCAAAACAAGAACTGCCCACCATTGAAAGAAAATAAATAACATGATGGTGCCAGCTTGCATTTTTTATTAAGTAAAGATGGTAATGCTCAATGACCAGAGCATTTGTAGAAATAGTACTATACTTTTCATCCCCTCCTTTTCATTGCAATTTTACAAGCAATAACCGGTTATATACCATGAGTAGAATAACCTTATTTAGGTCATAATTTCATAAAGGATCTCTTACTATTTTCAATGAATAAAAACTTCTACTGCGGACACACACACTTTATTTATAAAATAACAAACGCTATAAAATACACTATTTTTTCAACAAAGCTGAGATAAGATAAAAAATTCTAGCGTGTAAGAGGTTTATAATTCGCATGCTTAGGATTAAGAGATTCCGCCCCAAGACGACGAGCTTTATCAGCCTCATATTCAGCAAAATTACCTTCAAACCATTCTACATGGCCATCACCTTCAAAGGCTAAAATATGTGTTGCCAATCGATCAAGAAACATACGATCATGCGATATGATAACTGCACAACCAGCGAAATTTTCCAACGCATCTTCCAATGCACCCAATGTTTCAGTATCAAGATCATTTGTCGGTTCATCAAGAAGAAGCACATTTCCCCCCTCTTTTAAAAGTTTCGCCAGATGTACACGATTGCGCTGCCCTCCTGATAAATTTGTCACCTTCTGCTGCTGATCTGCCCCCTTGAAATTAAAAGCCCCGCAATAAGCGCGGCTATTCATCTCATATTTGCCTAATTTAATAATGTCATTTCCACCAGAAATTTCCTCCCAAACAGTTTTATTCCCCACCAAGGAATCGCGACTCTGATCCACATAACTCATATGAACTGTTTCACCGATACGTATTTGACCTGAATCGGGCTGTTCCTGTCCCGTCAACATTTTAAACAATGTCGACTTTCCCACACCATTAGCCCCAATAACGCCGACAATACCACCAGCAGGAAGTTTAAAAGAAAGAGAATCAATCAAAACACGTTCACCATAAGCTTTAGAGAGATTATCAACTTCAATAACAACCTGTCCTAATCTTTCTCCAATAGGAATAATGATTTGTGCCTCTCCAGGACGGCGCTCACATGCTGCTTGAACCAACTCATCATAAGCCTTAATCCGAGCTTTTGACTTTGCCTGTCGCCCTTTTGGACTAGAAGCGATCCATTCTTGCTCACGTGATAAAGCACGTTGACGCGCTGCCTCTTCACGACCTTCTTGAGCCAAACGCTTGGCTTTAGCCCCCAAATAAGCAGAATAGTTCCCCTCATAAGGAATACCTCTACCGCGATCTAACTCTAAAATCCAACCCGTTACATTGTCGAGAAAATAACGATCATGGGTTATCAAAAGCACGGCCCCAAAATATTCACGGAGATGCCTTTCAAGCCAAGCCGTCGTTTCAGCATCTAAATGGTTTGTCGGTTCATCCAAAAGTAATAAATCAGGTTTTGACAAAAGCAATTTACAAAGTGCAACACGCCGCTTCTCACCACCCGAAAGTTTTGTTACATCCCCATCGGCTGGCGGACAACCAAGAGCAGCCATAGCCATTTCCACTTGACTTTCTAAATCCCAAAGATTCTGACTGTCAATAATGTCCTGAAGCTGTGCACTTTCATCAGCCGTTTCTTCGCTATAATTCATCATCAATTCGTTGTAACGCTCAAGAATTTCTTGTTTATCTGCAACACCTTCCATCACATTGCCACGCACATCTTTGCTCGCATCAAGCAAAGGTTCTTGTGGTAGATAGCCACAGCGTGCTCCTTCAGAAATCCATGCTTCTCCTGTATATTCCTTATCTAGCCCAGCCATAATACGTAAAATAGTTGACTTCCCTGCACCATTCGGCCCTAAAATACCGATCTTCGCATCTGGATAAAAAGACAAATGAATATTTTCTAGAATTTTTTTATTGCCGTAAGACTTGTTAAGCCCAGCCATATGATAGATAAATTGACGTGCCATAAATTTCTCTTTATATTGTGCGATATTAAAGATTAGGATTTTGAAAAAACTGCTTTTGCTTTTTGAAACTGTACAGTAAATAGCCTTTACATCGTATCAAAAGCTTTTCGCTTTATATTGGTACATTTTTTCTAATCTCACAAGCCCCAGTGTGGTCCTAAATGCAAAAAAACATCCCCCAAAAAAACAAAAAACAAATCTTTTTAGCTGTACCTGAAAGCTGTTATCAAACACTACCTCTCTTTTCCATACCAGATATAACGTTGTATTTTTATCGTATTAAACCAACTTATCAATGTAGTCTGGTGCCAAAAAGAAAAGCAATTCTCTATGCGCCTTCTTTTTTCGCTTTATGGGCTTTACATCACGCAGTAAAAAATCCTTCCCTTTTTTCATCGATTTTTTGCTACGGGAAACAATGGTCTTCCCCCCTTGCCTTGATGTGGCTTAAATTACGTTTACAAAACGATCGCCGCCTTATGGGATCTGACGTTCCAAGCCCAATGATCATGAAAGCTTTGCACCAACACGTGGCAAAAAATGGCTACAGTGCACTTCCCATTGGTACGTGGTTACAATTCGTAAAAAACTATAAAACCAATTGTAAAAACTTATCCATCCCCCTCTTTTGGCTCGATAATTATAAAAATAATATCAATATCCAGCAAATCATTTCAAAACTTCAAGACAAAATATAGCTTTTTAAAAATACGATAAAAGCTCATCTCGTATAGGAATATATTTATGGAAAAAAAAGCCTTAATCGTCATTGATGTTCAAAATGACTTCTTACTAGGTGGAGCACTTGCCGTACCACAAGGTGATGCTATTTTACCCGCCGTCAATAATCTCATAAATCATTTTGACCACGTTATCTTAACCCAAGACTGGCACCCCAAAAACCACTGCAGCTTTGCTTCCTGTTATCCTGAAAAAAAACCCTATGATACCATCATTCTTGACTATGGTCCTCAAATACTTTGGCCTGATCATTGCATACGAGGAACACAAGGAGCAGAATTTCATACATCTCTTAGAGTGGAAAAGGCACAACTTATCCTTAGAAAAGGCTATAATCAAAAAATGGACAGCTATTCTGCTTTTCTTGAAAATGATCAAAAAACACCAACAGGTTTACAAGTTTATCTCAAAGAACATGGTTTTACCAAGCTCACTATGTGTGGCCTAGCAACTGATTTTTGTGTCGGATTTTCTGCTCTTCACGCTATACAATGCGGTTTTAAAGTCAGTGTTTCATTAAATGCCTGTGCTGGTATTGATGTAAACGGATCACTAAACACTATCCTTAAAACTATGAACGAAGCTGGTATAGAACTTTTAATGGTCTCTTAAAATATTCTTCTCTAACTTACCATTATAATATACTGATTTATAAGAGATAAATTATTTTTCACATATTTTAAGTGAGAGTCCAGAATATCGTAAATTCTCTTATTTCAAACCTGTTTCAAAACCATTCTCTTACACGTTACGAAGAGAATCAATGTATGAATAAAAATCATTAAAAAAACAGTAAAATGCTTCTTATGAACCATTAAATAGCAAGAGCTTGTTTATAATATTGAAAGCTAATAAAAAGTATAACATCAGCTTTCTGTCTTATATTTAGGTCAAAAAGTACCCTAGAAATTGTACATTATTCCCTTCATGGAGTATGTCATGCAATGGACTCAACCTTAAAACAAAAATGCAAATAAGCAATAAGATAGTATTTTATTTTGCATAAAAGACTTCTTTCTATTCAAAGATATGGGATAAACAAAAGCGTGAGAAAATAAAAAATCTCCATTACTTAGACACAACATGTTTATCCAATTGACGATACTTAAAACGAATCGAAGAATATAATGCCATCCCTATAATACAGACTCCCACAAGTCCTGTTAAGACTTCAGGAACCGATATAATCGTTTGCAGATACATAATCACCGCAAGAACTAAAATTGCATAAAAAGCACCATGCTCTAAATAACGATAATGAAATAATGTTCCTGATTCAACCAACATAATTGTCATAGAACGAACGTACAATGCACCTATACCAAGACCTATCGCAATAATAAAAAGGTTGTGTGAAAAGGCAAAAGCACCAACCACGCCATCGAAAGAAAAACTAGCATCAAGAACTTCTAAATAAAGAAATGCCCCTACTCCCCCGTGAGCTACTGTTGTTAAAGTCTTTTGAGGAGCATCCAAGAGATGACCGACAGCTTCAACACCGATAAAGGTCAAAAGTCCATAAAGGGCTGCGAATAAAAAAGTTATTTTATCTTCTGCGTCAATATGACCTGAAACAAATAAGATAAAAATCAAAACAATTGCAATATCAATCCCAACAAGCGCCCCAAACTTTTGAGCAGGTCTCTCTATAACATTAAGCCAATGCACCTTTTTTTCAGAATCAAAAAAATATTTTAAACCAACCATCATAAGGAAAGTTCCTCCAAAAGCCGCAATCTCCATATGCGCATCAGTTAAAACTTCAGCATATCGATGTGGTTCCCATATCGCTAATTTGACTGCCGCAATTGGATTAATCCCAACAGCAACGACAACCACCAATAATGGAAAAACAATTCGCATCCCAAATACAGCTATCAAAATGCCCCATATAAGAAAACGACGACGCCACAATGGATCCATTCTACTAAGAACACGCGCATTGATAATAGAATTATCAAAAGATAAAGAAATTTCCAAAACTCCTAAAACAAAGCAAATAAAAAAATATTTAAGAAAACCAGTAATACTTTCCGTTTCAAACCAACCAATAACCCCTCCTAAAAAGACACCAATAATCGTGAAAAAAAAAGCAAACCCAAAATAGCGTAATAGGGCCATGATCATTCCTCAAAGTTTATTTTCTAATTCATCTAAAGCACACCCAGTACAAATCCAAAGTTTGCATCTCTTTAAATTTGCATCTATTAATGCAGAGGTATATAGAATATATATGGTAGAGTTACATGAAAATTCTCTCAAAAAAAAGCAAGAGACAAATGTAGTAAACAGAGAGTTTTGTTTTGAAATGAATATCAATTGTCAATACAATAAGTGAAAAATTTCTTTCTATTCAAAAAAATAAAAAAATAAAAAGAAATTAAAGCTGTAAATATTGACATTATATCATAGAATATTAATACATAGTGTGCTTTTATTATTTTATGATTTATACCATGATGATTTACTGAGGGAGATAATTCGTGGCACGTCCTGAAACTGAATCAAAAACCATATTTGGAAAACGTTTACGTTATGTACGTCTTGCTTTAGGCGATCCATCACGTGAAACCCTAGCTAAAAATTTTAGCATGACAAAAAATTCCATTGCTTTTTATGAGCGTGGAGAGAGAGAACCCAATCTTAGTGTCTTACAAACATACCGCACGTTATATGGTGTCAATATTAATTGGCTTTTAACTGGACAAGGAAAAATGTTTGACACCGAATATACAAAGGGTGATTTTGACTGGAATTATTTTATTAAAAAAATCGAAGGACTGGAAGAAACACTTGCCAATAGTGATCGTAACAAAAAACTAAATCAAGAAAAAATCAACAGTTCTTATGAAAAATTACAGCAATATTTGTCAAGACAAGGTTTATCAAATGGCCTTAACCCTAAAACTACAGCCTCTCTGATCGATATGAAAGCTAAAATGGCCAATTCTTATACCCTTAGCTTGTTCATTGATTTACTCATTCGAAGCGTATCCCAAAAAGAGGTTATAGCTAATCAATAAACGTCTATTTCAAAAGAAAAAACAAGAAATGATTAAGCTCTATCAGTATGGAGAAAAGTATTTTTCACTTTATCCATGCTGGTGAAATTTTGTACAATTTATAAAATTTATTTATGTAACAACAATAAAAATATTCGCGTTGTAAATGAAAGTATAGTGTCTTTAAATTAAAAAAATAATTTTATAGTATAAAATTCTCATTCATATCTTATTGACAAGAAATTTTTTCTTGTTAAAAGAATAATAGCTCTCATAGAAATTATTTTTTAAGGTCAGAAAATTGAAGGGGAATATATTGACGACTTCCTATAGAGACATACATTAAGATTCACAAACGGATTAGTTAAATATTTTCCTGAAAATTATCAGCTGTTTTATGAGGTGGGAAGCATGTATTTTGAGGTGTTTCAAGGAGTTCACAATCAATGGTACTGGCGTTTAATCTCAGGAGATGCACAAAAAATTGCTTTTTCTAGTAAAGGTTATCCAACAAAACAAGATATCCTAATCAATATTGAACAAATCAAAGAAATTACACATAAAGCTCTTATTAGAGAACTACAGTCCTAACGTTCTTTACCATTAAAATAAGTGTTTATTTTGTATAATGGTATGTTGAGTTACTTTTGTGAAAAGTAAAAAGTGATCATTTTTCCTTCAATGGGAGGAAGTTTTTGTATTATTTCTGACACTCATAAATAACAATCACATTTTTGCAGATTATATATTTGTTTTCAATCATACTCAAGTCTCTATAGCATTTATCAAAAAGAAAATCTCTTAAGTCTTGTATTTTTCATAAAAAATAAACGCACATGAAGAGAAGATAAATCATCAATGAGAAATATAATTACTCTACCAGATATTAATATCTTTTACCTTCATATTCTTCTTCTGTATCTGATAATCATAACTGACTTACCCATTTCATCTTCATAAAAAGCAAATATCTCTTTCTTTCTATTATCATGCAATTTTTTATACCTATTAGTTGAAACTATCGTAGCATTTATACCTTACATCTAATAGGAACGCACAAAATTTTTTCCAGCCATAATATAAAATTGCTGGATTGTACAGACGCGCTTTTTAATAACCAGTATACCTATAAACTGGTTTATCATCATAAACTCTCATTTTATGACCAACGACGCTGTGTCTTATAAATTTAAATGTTTTCATAAAATCAGAGTAAACTTAAATATTCTTTTCCAATACAATCTCTCCATCAGCACCATAATTGGCTTCATTAAAGTCTATCTCTCTCATCATTCCAATCCTCCTAACACATTTCTACGCCCTTTAATGCAAAATATGAATACAATCACTCTTTATCATCTTCATATTTAAGCATTTTTTGATATTTCTTTTCATTTTTTTCATATTGCTTAATTTGTTTTTTCAGTTTTTCAATTGCTTGATCACGTCTTTTAATCACCATACTTTGCTCTCTAATAGCTCTATCTCGTTCTTCAGTCATCTTCATAGAATCTCTTAAAAACTCATGCTTTATTCTTCTAGATTCCTCTTTTAAAACTTTCACTTGACTGCGATAATATAAAGAAAACCGAAATATGATCCCGCTGAACAACAAAACAACAACCATTGCTCCCAATAAAATTTCGTTTACACTCATTTAGATCTCCCTTAATTGTCGCTCAAGTGATCATCTTGACCAATTTGTTTCATCTTCAATCAAAAAAGAATGTAATAAATTGCATGTTCCAAGTGTGAACAATCACTCTCGGCATTCTTATTTTCTCCATTAAAGCCATTGATAAATGACGCAAACAAATCTCTGAAAGCGGCTAAATCTACACGCTTACACCAATTATTTGCGACACATTTATTGACACAAAATACAAAAAATAAGGAACGTCAAATAAAACTAACAACGCAATGCAATCATACAAGCCTTGCCCAAATCGTTCTTATCTTCCTTTTTACGCCATGTGGAATGCGGCTATATATGAAAGTTTTCATTATTACAAAAATCTTCAGTGTCACAAAACACAGTATTTCTGCAAAATTTTGCCTTCCTAAAATCTTTACATCACCATAAACTAAAGCATCATTATAAACTCGAGCCTTTCTACAATCACGAGTATCACCATAAAATTCAAAACATTGAGTATTCAAAACTTGATCAAAAAAGACCACATTAGCGTAAACATATACATCTCCACTCATATTCAAATAAATATAAAGTGCTTATCTTTCATAAACATGCGAACTCTTACAAACGACTACACAACTATATGTTAATGCATTGTTATCAATAACAATATCATTGTAAACACAGACTTCATTATAAACCGCAGCATCATAAAAACACATTCATCCCCATAAAGGCATTGATCGAATGTACACCCCCTCCCATACAACCACCTTTGTGACTCAGATTACCTTCCTGTTCAATAAAATATCCAAGATCACTTTTTTGATATTTCCCAAATTTTTTAACGCATATATACGATACACCATCTGATAGTGATCTAATTTATTACAATAAAGGAGAAATCAGTATTCTTTGCCCATGAATTTACATTTTTTCTACAGCCATTATCCTATCTCTTAAGGCTCTAAAGCTTCGTTATACTCACACACCACCTCAACGCAGAATTTTTTTACAAATTCTGATGTTGGGGTATATCTTGATTTATAATGCTGCTACGTATACTATCACAGTGAAATCTCATAAACATACGAGTGTGTATCGCCGTTTCTGGTATACACATTTATTTTTTCACAACCGTGGAACTAAGCAACCATTTTTTATTGATTCGAATCTGAAAGTGTATGGGGACATTTTGTTATTAGTTAAAAACAACTCTATATGCTTCATTAGCGAAGAGCTACACATGGATATTTTCACGCTCCTTGTATCATATATTCTGGATTCGCAACGCAATATTAACGCTATAGCGTAAATATGTAAAGGTCTAAAAATGACAAAGACTGAAAAAGATTGGTTCCAACGTTTAGTTGAATTGATAAAAAGTGACGGACGAACAATGATTGAAATAAGCAGAGCTGCAGGCTGTGGACAAAATTACGTCCAACAAATGATAAATGGAGGAAAGAGGCCTTCAGTAGATAAACTCATGGCTATTTTGAACACACTAGGAAATGCTAGTGCCATATATGTAATAACTGGTTTCAACATCTCCGATGAAGACTTAAAACTCATAACTTTGATTTCGTCTGGAGATAAAAAGAAGATTGAAGCCTTAAACGTTCTGTTGAATGAGCAGAATCTGTAGAATTTTCTACTCTATCCAATATCGCTTGCTTTTGAGACGTCGATAACGACTCCCATTTCACAATAATATCAGATAAAGTTGTTTCAAATTTTTTATCATTCTTCATAGTCATACTCCATGTAGTCAAACTATATAACGCTAAAGCGTTTAAATATATCTCATACCTTAGAAAAAAATATTTGCAATAGGCAGTATGGAAGCAATTGTGTACAAACTTATTTTACAAAATCAGATGAAGTTCTATTAGTCATGTACCATGGTGAAACAGAAAGTATCACACGATCCAAACCTTCTTATAAAAATTGGTATGATCTATCAAAAACGCGAATAATGTTACGCATATCTTGTGATTCGGACCAATAACAAACTAATGTGAAAATATCCCTGAAGACACCCCTGAACTCTATATAAGAGAACACGAAAAAGCTTTTTTGAAAAAAACATATCACAATTTTATTCTACATAGCACCATCTATGTTTTTTAAACAATATTGCAAAGCAAGAATATAACAATGTTATAGGAATAAATTCTTATAAACAGAGTCACACTACCTAAAACTCTGTAACACGTTTATAGGGGAACCTCCCCTCTAAACACACCTTGTAAATACTAATATAAGTCTCTATCATAAGCAAAAATGATACTCTTAAAAAATAAAACGAATCACCATACATAATCTTGTATGTAAATTGTATGCAGATTTACAACAAGAGACAAATTTTCTTATGTAAATGAAGAATTATATTTTTAAAGTATGATTTTGAAGAAGAAGTGTACTTTTCCCAAAAAAACATCCTCTCTGCCAATAATTTTTCACAAGAAAGAAAACTCATAACAAAGATAAAACTCTCTACACAATCAATACAAGAAAAATGTTAGCAATACAAAAAAGTGTTAGATTTACCGAAATATTGCCAATCTCTTATGAGAGTAAAATCAAAAAAGACGTCTGTTCTTCAATAATAATTCGGATGACATGAAAACTCTATAATTTGAGCATTAAGCAAAAATACATAAAGACAGAAAATAGCATTTTAACGAATTTTCTAATATCATAGAAAACATTTCTTACAGAGTAATAAAATGCTTATTACAATAAAATCTGGATGATGCAAAGCGATAGAAACAATCACTCAATTGACTTTTCAAAGAACAATTGATGAAATTCTTTTCAGAAAACACGCCACCGTCACTATAAACAATATGTCTCAAAAATCAAATAGAACTCCTCTCTTGGGAAAAAGAAAATATCAACAAATGTTATCATCGTTGACCCCATCATATATATGAAAACCCATGGATCACATTCTCTTATATACAACCTTTCATCACGATAATGCTATTCGAACGTCTAAAAGACATTAACATCACTCAGAAAAAAGTAAATTTAAACTAAATGTTTTTTGAGCCATTTGTTCTAAACAGGTACAATCTTTAAAATTGGTCCTATTGAGATCTGTTTATTTGCAGAATAAGCATAAATAAACTTATCCAATGAAGCCTTGAGCCTTCTATTTATGAAGAACATCATACAGAAAAAGTAAAAAACAGCAACAAACAATGACAAAGGATTTTAGAACGAACAGGAAAATAAATAAAAAAACGGAAAAGGTAGAATCCCAAAACTTTTATATAAGCTATCCATTTTTCTATTGGCCATTTCCCTATTGGTGGGCCCGGAGGGACTCGAACCCCCAACCAAGCGGTTATGAGCCGCTGGCTCTAACCAATTGAGCTACAGGCCCCACATAGGTTGTTTCTCTCTAAACTAAAATGCCCTATGATACAAGAGCTAACAAAGATTATAATTCATCTTTTTCTCTTTTCTATTGTTTTTTTTCAGCGCCCTAATTTCTTTACAAGAACTCTTAAAAATGAGAGAATAGTTAACTAACAAATATAAAGGTATAGATATGATAGAAAAGAAAATTCAACCACTGAAGGGTTCTCTGGTTAAAGCAATTATATTAGCATTTACACTCTTAGCCACATCATTGACTGTATGTGCTTATGCTGAAGAAAATAAAATGAAAAATGCAACGATTACAGTGACTGCAATCGGAGAAAGTCAAGCTGCACCGGATATGGCAATTATTAATCTAGCCGTTGTGACCTATGACAAAACTGCCCAAAAGGCATTAGCTTCCAATAATCAATCCATCAATGATATTATAAAAGCTTTTAAAAACAATGGCATACAAGCAAATGATTTACAAACATCAGGCTTATCCATTTATCAGTCGACCTCTGATAAACACCACGAAAAAAAGAATAATGAAAAACTCTATCATGTTTCAAATTCTTTAACCGTGCGCATTCGTGATCTTACCAATGCTGGTAAAATCTTTGATCAAGCGATGACACTAGGTGTTAATTCAGTTAACGGCATTACTTTTACCAACGCAGATACAAAGCCATTTTATCAAGAAGCACGTAAAAAAGCCATTACTGAAGCCATTGAAAAAGCGCAAACAATAGCGCAAGCAGCCGATTTGAAATTAGGAAAAATTATTGAAATCACTGAAACGGATGATTACTATCACCCAACACCACGTCTCATGAGTAAAGCAGCAGATGCAAGCTACGCAAATACAAATTTTGCAGGTGGTGAATTAAATTATAATGTGAGCGTCACTGTCGTCTTTGCAATCGATTAAGTCACCAACTGTTGTATAAAAATCACATTACTGGCCTTCACAGAGAAGACCAGTAATGTGGTGAAGATAATCTTCCTCAGATAATGATTCGTCTTCGTAAACCTCTATCTGACCGCGTGCAGAAATACGCGCTGTATGTACCGTCTGACAATCTCCTGATACCAATGGATGCCACCAATGAAGATCTTTCCCCTCATAAATTAATCTATAAGCACAACTTTCTGGAAGCCAACGCGCTGTTTTAACTGTCGTAATGTCTAGCGATATACAATCTGGTACAATTGATTTACGATGAGCATAATCTCGACACCTGCAGGTTTCCCCATCTAAAAGACGACAAGCAATACTGGTTGTATAAAGGGCACCCGTATCATCGTCCTCAACTTTATGGAGACAACAACGGCCACAGCCATCACAAAGGCTCTCCCATTCAGAAATGGAAATCTCTTCTAATTTTTTTACTTTCCAAAAAAGAAGTTCTCCACTCATAAACTCAGACACACCTTTTTTAATTAAGACGATCTATAAAAAATGAAACGTTTAATTTCTATAATTTTATCTATATCTATTGAAACATCCCTTTATAAACTGACAAAAAATAAAATGCATCACCTAAAATGATAGAAAAATTCCGCAACGAATATACATTTCTCATCAAAAAGTCCGTATGTGGCAATATAAGTCTATGCTTAATAGATCCCATTTCTTAAAAAACGAGCCGCTACACGCAAGATAATGTTTTATCGTTTATTTTTTCAAATGACTACACACCAGTCTTTGCCCTACATCTGTTATTTTCAGAAAGAGAAATACAAAATTCTAAAAGCTAAGAAAAACATTAAACATCGTAAACTTTCTAGATTATTCAAATTATTCCCACATGTTCTTAAGAAAGCATACAAGTACAACGTAATGCACCTCCCCCTTCATTTAAGAAGAAAGAGGAACTTATTAAAATGCACAAGAATTCCTTTATTTAAGAATCGAGAAAACTGCGCAATTTTCGTGAACGGCTAGGATGTTTCAATTTACGAAGTGCCTTTGCTTCAATCTGACGAATACGCTCTCTTGTAACTGAAAATTGTTGTCCTACTTCTTCCAATGTGTGATCTGTATTCATCCCTATTCCAAAACGCATCCGCAAAACACGTTCTTCCCGCGGTGTTAATGAAGCAAGAACGCGTGTTGTCGTATCTCGCAGATTAGCTTGGATTGCTGCATCAATTGGTAATAACGCATTCCTATCCTCAATAAAATCACCCAAATGGGAATCATCTTCATCACCAACAGGCGTTTCGAGTGAAATAGGTTCTTTTGCAATTTTAAGAACTTTTCGTACTTTTTCTAACGGCATAGAAAGCTTGCTAGATAATTCTTCTGGTGTTGGTTCTCGTCCAATTTCATGGAGAATCTGACGCGAAGTACGAACGATTTTATTAATTGTTTCAATCATATGAACAGGGATACGAATAGTACGTGCCTGATCAGCAATTGAACGTGTAATAGCCTGACGAATCCACCATGTTGCATAAGTTGAAAACTTGTAGCCACGCCGATATTCAAACTTATCCACAGCCTTCATCAAACCGATATTACCCTCTTGAATAAGATCAAGAAACTGCAAACCACGATTAGTGTATTTTTTTGCAATTGAAATAACAAGACGCAAATTAGATTCTACCATCTCTTTTTTCGCAATTGTTGATTCGCGTTCACCTTTCTGCACCTGCATAACAATCCGACGAAATTCACCAATCGAAATAGCCGTTTCTTGCGCAAGATTCTGTATCTCACTTCGCAGTTTTTGGATTTCTTTTGCTTCACGCATCGAAAATTCTTTCCAACCAGGAGTAGGCAAAGCAGCAATATAATTCATCCAATCTGCGTCCAATTCACGCCCTTGGTATTCTTTTAAAAAATCCTCATGGCCAATGCCATAACTATTGGCAATCCGTTTCAGCTTACCTTCATTATGAATCAATCTCTTATTGATGTCATAAAGCTGTTCAACCAAAGCTTCGATACGATTTTGATTTAAAGAAAGAGATTTTACTGCTTGAATCAACTCACCCTTTAATTGAGTATATTTCTTTTTCTGAGAAGATGTAAGGGCCCCCTCCTTACGCTCTGCCAAACTGCTTTCAACATGCTGATCTTGTAATTTTCGTAATTTCACATAGGTTTGAGCAATAAAATCCAATGTTTCCATAACTTGAGGACAAAGTTCATTTTCCATTGCAGCAAGCGATAAGTTAACATCGTCATCGTCTTCTTCATCATCGTCTTCAATGTTTCTCTCTCCTGCGCTCTCCCCCATATTACGTATACCCATTTTTTCTTCTTCTGTCTTATTAACTTCACTTCGCTCAATAACAGGAGCTTGCTTTGCTTCTGGACCAGCATAAGTCGTTTCAAGATCAATAATTTCACGAAGAAGAATACGCTGTTCTTTTAACTCGTCCCGCCAGATAATAAGAGCCTGAAAAGTCAGAGGACTCTCACAAAGTCCCGCAATCATTGTCTCACGCCCTGCCTCAATACGCTTAGCAATAGCAATTTCGCCTTCCCGCGAAAGAAGCTCAACAGCTCCCATCTCACGCAAATACATACGCACCGGATCATCCGTACGATCTGTTACTTCGCGTTTATTCGTTGTCGTTGCAATTGCGTGGCTAGAGGCTTCTACTAAATCACCACCCTCTACCGTAACTTCTTCTTCATAATTTTCAGACTCAACTTCATCCTCATCATCCACAACATTAACCCCCATCTCAGAGAACATCGCCAAGATATCTTCAATTTGTTCAGATGTAACCTCGTCAGAAGGAAGAACTGCATTGAGTTCATCCATTGTTACGTAACCATTTTTTTTGGCAAGTTTAATCATTTTCTTGATGGCATCATCAGAAAAATCAAGAAGAGGACCATCCAAACTCGCTTGGCTTGTTACTTCTGCATTATCTTTCTGTTTAACCTTTGTTGCCATACCATAACTCCACTTGATCACTTCACAGTTTCCATGTAACCATAGTTTCCATGTGACCAGTTTTTTTGTTCTCACTAAAATCTACCAACAGTTTCTCATATATACTTCCTTTTAAGAGATTACTATTGGAAAGAATACATTTTGTATACGCCTTGACATCCAGACAAAAACGCGGGAAAACTCCAGAAGTTTCCCCGACACCTCTCAGCCCTTCTGAGATAATCTCTGTACCCTATCGTAAGAACCAATTTCCCGCTTTTCCTAAAATCTAATTGCCATCTTTATGAAAATGTCACTCCCATAAACTTCCTCATCTAAAATTTAAGTGACTGATTCGCATTAAAAAAGCGAATCATTTTATCGCATCTTGCGTATTCCCGTCTATTTTTTCATCCAACCAACTTCCAAACCCTTCAATTAACGCTTCTGTTGCCTGCATCTGCTCCAGCTCATTTTTTATCTCACGAAGCAGATCAAAAACCTCACTCTTAGGATTTTCTACAAGTTGCTCTTTAATATCCTGTAATCTCTTATGTAGGTGGTGTTCTTGAAGATGCAAGTAGACAGCTTGTTTTAATATCGCACGTGCATCCTCTATAGGGGCTCCACCAAAGATAATACGCATACCAATATTTTGCACAAGATGTTTCATACGCTCTAACAGAGCCTTTTGCCCTCTTTTTTCTAAGAGCGCAACCATTGTCTCCTTATCATGAAGCTGTTGATTCCCAAGAATTTCCAACATAGCTTGATGAAAGCACATCAATTGAGTATTTTTTAATTCTAACTCAGAAAGAATTTCAAAATTTTCATACCACAACTCAGGATAGTAAGCTAACGTGAGTAAAATCACTGCTTCACGCAAAGGAATAGATTGCGAAGAATTTCGTACTATTTCAGAATGTGCTAACAGAGAAAAGGATTGATCTTTAAATATCCTATTTGGTGAAGATTGATCATATCGCCCTTCCCCCTTTTTTTTCGAAAAAAAGGGACGAAAAAAATCAAAAAGGCGTTTTTTTACATCTTGCAAATAATAACGACGGACATCTTCATCCTTAATCGTAAAAATTTGTTGTTTTAGTTGTTTTTCTAGCGCTGCTCGTTCTTCTGGAGTTTCAAAATGCTTTCCATAGGTAGATCGCCACCATAAAAGCTCACTCAAAGGAATTGCTTTTTGCAAAAAAGAAGAAAAAAGTTGTGCTCCACCAGCACAAACAATTTCATCAGGATCTTTTCCTTGTGGCAACAAAACAAAGCGTACACAAACCCCAGCCTTTAAAAGAGGCAACACACGATCAGCAACACGAAAAGCAGCTTTTAAACCAGCATCATCACCATCAAAACACAAAATAGGCTCCTTCCCCATCTGCCATAAAAGCTCAATTTGCGCTTCCGTTAATGCTGTCCCTAAGGGCGCTACGACTCCTTCAAAACCAGCTTTAGTCAATGCAATGACATCCATATACCCCTCAACAACAAGGAGTAAATGAATTTTTTCATCGCTAACAAAGCGACTATTTTTGCGAGCCGCTGCCGCGTTATAAAGTATACTTCCTTTATGAAACAGCACTGTTTCAGGGCTGTTGAGATATTTTGCTCGCGTCTCTTTCTCTAATGCACGTCCTCCGAAAGCCACCACACGTCCGTGCAAATCTTCGATAGGAAACATAATGCGATTTCTAAATCGGTCATAAGAATTCGCACTCTCCTCATGTACTGTGAGAAGTCCACATTCTTCCATTTGCTTTATTGAAATGCCCCGTGTACTCAAAGCTTCTTTCAAAGCTGTACGCCTTACCGGTGCAAAACCAATGCGGAAACGCTCTACGAGCTCTGGTGTAACACCACGTGCACCCAAATAATGACGTGCTTGCTCACCTCCTTTATCGCGTAAATTATATTGAAAAAAATCTGTAGCAATTTTCATCACATCATAAAGGCCAGCCTTTTGCAGTTGACGTTTATGACTTTGTGAATCCAAAATAGGAAGTTTCATTCCCGCAAAATCAGCCAAACGCTCTACACTTTCTGAAAAGTGCAATCCATCAAGCTCACACAAAAAGGTAAAAATATCTCCACTGACACCACAACCAAAACAATAATAGCGCCCTTTACG
Source organism: Bartonella sp. OT172YNZD (assembly GCF_042193725.1). Classification (NCBI taxonomy): domain Bacteria; kingdom Pseudomonadati; phylum Pseudomonadota; class Alphaproteobacteria; order Hyphomicrobiales; family Bartonellaceae; genus Bartonella; species Bartonella sp. OT172YNZD. The sequence goes on from NZ_JBHILZ010000004.1 coordinate 100,940, forward strand.
ATCATCACAATGAAAACTTGGCGTTTTTTCACCATGAAATGGACAACAACACCAAAAGTCTCCCCGAGAAGGCTTACTTTTTCGAGGATCAAAATCCACCCGTTGACCAATCACTGTTGAAATTGGGAGTCTCGTACGCAGCTCATTAAGGAAATCGGGCGGAAAACGCATTATCTCTCACAGAGTTTGAAAATTCTTTTTTGCATATTTAACGACTTTAGAGCATAATTCCAATACTTCCTCTTAAGCAGTTGTAAAATTTTAAACTCTCAACTGCATATAATTTTAGAAATGGAGAGTGAAAAAGTGATCGAATTTATTGTTCAATATCCGTGGTTAGAGGCTATTTCTTGGCTTGTTATTCTTACTATAGTTGCCCTTTTAGTCAACTTTCTAGGGCGAAAATTACTTATTCACGGAGCAAAAAAACTCTCTTCTTTTCTCCCCCAAAATACAACGATCGATATTAATAATGCTATTCAATACATAGCGAATATCATTTCAGCCTTTATTATTTCAGTTGGTGTTAATTTTATACCAACATTGCCCAATGCATTCAGTACTGTCATCGGTAATGTTGCTAACGCCTTCATTATCTTTTTTGTTGTTCTGACAATTTCTGCCTGTCTCAATGTCATTAACATCCTCTACGAACAACGACCAACAGCACGGTTAAAACCAATAAAAGGTTATATTCAAATTGCTAAAATTGCACTTTTTGCTGTTGCGACAGTTTTAATGGTCGCTACATTGATTGACCGCTCTCCTCTTATTCTCTTCTCCGGTCTTGGTGCAATGGCCGCGGTTCTAATGTTAATTTTTCAAGATACGCTTCTTTCTCTCGTTGCCGGTATTCAAATTTCATCCACTGATATGGTTCGCGTTGGTGATTGGATTGAAATTCCTAATCTCGGTGCCGATGGTGATGTTATTGAAATTGCCCTGCATACTGTTAAAGTTCAAAATTTCGACAACACCATCACCTCAGTTCCTATCCGTAAACTTGTGACCGACCCTTTTAAAAATTGGCGTGGAATGCAAGAATCGGGTGGAAGACGCATCAAACGCTCCCTTTTTATTGATCAATCAAGTATTCATTTTCTCACAAAAGAAGAACAAAAATATCTTTCCCGATTTAATTTATTAGAAAATTATTTCACGCAAAAAGTAGCAGAAATTGATCAATGGAACGCTCAATTAGATAAAAATCATGATGTCTTAGCTAATACGCGCCGTTTAACCAACATTGGAACTTTTCGTGCTTATGTTTTTGCTTATCTACAACAGCATATAAACATCAACCCTAATATGACCTTTATGGCACGGCAATTACCTCCTACAGAAAATGGTTTACCCTTAGAAATTTATTGCTTTACGAACACCACTGTTTGGATAGACTATGAACAAATTCAAGGTGATATTTTTGATCACCTTTATTCCATTCTTCCCTGTTTTGGTCTAAAGGTTTTTCAAAATCCAAGCGGTTATGATTTTAATCAAGTATTAAAAGCAAAAGCGAAATAAAAACGATAAACTTTAATTTATCAATTTTGAAGCAAACATATTCATAACAACAGAGAAAGAGTAAAGTATCATGAATGGTTCATTGGTACTCCTTCATCTTGCCGGCGCTATTTCTTTACTTCTCTGGGCCACACGCATGGTGCGCACAGGAATTGAACGCGCCTATGGTGACAGACTTAAATATAAAATGTGCCACGTCATTTCAAAACCATTATTTGCTGTAAGTTTTGGGCTTTTTACAGCAATGATTTTACAAAGCTCTACAGCAATAACGCTCCTCGTTGGTTCTTTCGTTGAATCTGGTTTTGTCTCTGGAGTAGCAGGACTTATGGCTGTACGCGGAGGAGAATTAGGATCAGCAATCGTTGTTAAAATTCTCACCTATAATCTCACACTTGTTGTGCCCCTTTGTCTTTTAATTGGCACTTGTATCTTCATGACAACAGAAAAGCGTGAGTGGCGTCAAATAGGACGTATTGTCATCGGTATTGGTCTTTTGATTTTATCTTTAGAGATGATAAGTACAGCGACAGAACCTTTACGTGAAAGCAAAATTTTGCCTAGCATCATTCGTTATCTTTCAACCGATCCTGTTTCCACTTTTTTGTTGGCTGCTGGCTTAACCTACCTCTTACATTCATCCATTGCAGGAATCATTTTGTTGGTCAATTTTGCCAACTACGATCTGATCCATACACAACTCTGTATTGTCATGGTTCTTGGTGTCAACTTTGGCTCTTCTCTTATAGCACCACTTTTAACGCGCAACGCCTCTCCTAATACCCGCCTCGTTCCCTTAGGAAATTTACTCATGCGTGGGGCCGGTTCAATCCTTGTACTTATCTTATTTCTCTCCTTTCACCCTCCCATCACATGGCTTGGCAATAACGCCTCTACTCAAGTGATCAACGCCCACATTATTTTTAATGTTTTCATTCTCTTTGCTGGAATACCGCTTTCAAAATGGGTTTTAAAATTAACCACTCAAATTGTTCATATAAGTGCAAAAAAAACGCAAGCCGATAAAACGCTCAATTTATCGGATCAAACAGCTCTTGATGACAGTGTTCTTGAACGCCCCTCTCTCGCTCTCTCGAATGTCATGCGTGAAGTCATTCATATTTGTGATCTTGTAGACATCATGCTAGAAAAAATCATGGGGCTTTATGAAAATCCTGATCCCAATATTATTTGTGAACTTAACCAACTCAATACTATATTGGACAAAAAACATATCGCTATCAAACTTTATCTTGCACGATTAGCGGAACAAAAGTTATCTGACGAAGAAGCTCTTCAAACGCAAGAACTTCTAGGCGCCTGTATAAAATTAGACCAAGCAGGCGATATCATTATTCATAATATGCTGATGCTGGTTAAAAAGAAACAACAAAAAGGTTTACAATTCAGCAGCGAGGGCTGGAGTGATCTCCTTGGTTTCCACGCCATTGTACTAGCCAACGCGCATATAGCATTTAACGTTCTCGTCTCACGAGATACACACACTGCACACCTATTAGTACAAAAAAAAGATCAACTACGAAATTTAGAAAAAGAGATGAGTTTAAAACATTTTAAACGTTTGCGTGAAGGGGATCTCAAAAATGTGGAATCATCTAGTCTTCATCTCGACACTGTCCGTGACCTCAAACAAATCAACTCTCTTTTGACCTCAATGATCTACCCCATTTTAGAAGAACAGGGACTTCTTCAAAGTTCTCGCCTACGCAACCCTGCTGAAGAACAAACAGAAAAACCTTAAACTTTTAAAATAACTTGAATAAGAAACACATCACATCGATTATTCAATTTTTAATATGGTCAAGATATTGATCTAATCAAAATATTTTATTATTTGACAATTTAAAAGAGCTGGCTTCATCGTAAATTTCTTTCATTTAAAATCTATTGATGATGAATTACTCAAAGTCATTTGCTTGCACATTAAACACAAAGCAGCATGTAGAATAGAACTCTTGAAGAAAGACGTAAAAATGTCTAACCCTCTCAAAGCCAAGACTGTTAAACACATAAAGAGAAGGTCAAGAGTATGATGGTTCCAACCTAAACTCGCCTTGTAATAAAGGGAATCGCTTCACAGTAGCAGCGAAAACAGAAGTTACTTTATAAGGAATGCAACCCCCACAAAAACACAACGTTTATATCAAGATTGGTAGATGTTCAACCTATACAACCATTCTATAACGTGTCAACAAAACAGTTTTAATTTCATTTCAAACATCATTGATATCAATTGGCAAGCTCCAAACTTTTAAATATCCATTTTAATTATTGCTTTAATCACAATTGTTTTTTAAAAGTTAAGAGAGAGAAATTAAAAAAAGCTTATAAATACACTTTATGACTTATCAAACCATTTTCACTAATATTTTCTTCTTTTATTCATATTTCTTAATTAATTAATTTATTTATAAATTAAAATGTATTATATATTTACACTTATTAATTATTAATATGATATAAATGTGAATATTATTTCAATATAAAGGAAAATAATAAGTAAAATCTTTAACAGAAATATCGTTTTCACTGGGTAAAAAAGGAATAAACCTTGATTTTTACAAAATTTACTCTAGTTACAATTTAAATTCAGGCAAAGGAGGGTATCATGGAAAATGCAGCCATAGGTTGGATTGTAGCTATTATTATCGGCGGGATTGCAGGTTGGGCTGCACAGTATATTATGAAAAGCCAAACAGGAATATTGTTAAATATTATCTTAGGGATTATTGGCGCTGCGCTAGCAAGCTTTCTTTTTAGTCTTTTAGGTGTAAGTTTTGCTGGTTGGCTTGGCTATCTTATTTCAGGTTTTATAGGAGCCTGTATTCTTATATGGATAGGACAAAAAATTCGATCATAGAACATTTGTTTTTTATACCTTTTGGAATTCAATAAAAAACTGGGAAACAACTAGCAAAGGTTGAAATATTTCCCTATAATTCGTTGTTACCAGTTTTGATATAATGGTGAGATGCTTAAGCTACGATTTTTGACATACACCATCACTGTATTTTAAAACGAAATACATTAAAGACCTTTATAACGCACCATTTCATACCTATATAAACTTATGCATATCAGGAGAGATATGTTGCGTTATTTTAACGAAATACGAACTTATTTTTGTACCACGTGCACAAATCCAGCTCATCTCACTGTAAAAACAAATTCATAAGGTTACAAAAATCACTAACAATGATTAAAGATTCTACCGCATAACACTTAACGCCTATACACTCTATCAACAATACCCTTTTTACCGAAAAACTCGAAGAGCTCTTTTGCATTTTTAAGAAATAATAGAGAGAAGGTAAGAAAAAAATGATAAAGAAATTTTTCCTAAGCCGTAAAATAAAAGAATATCTAAAATAAATATAAAATTTAAATGATGATATATTATTTTAAATTTATTTTTCATAATAAAAATATATAAATATGAATAATATTAATGTAAATTAATTATAAAAAGACTACAAATTCTATAATATGAAGTAATTTTTTATAATTTCAATAATATAAAATATTTTAAAGTTTTCCAAAATATATGCATTACTATAAACTTCTTGATTACAAAGAATAAAATCTCCTTTACATCTCAATTCAAAAGAGTTGAATATCTCTTCACTTTCTAAATTATAACATAAAGTTTTGTTTCTCTTAAAATTTCCTCTTTATATCATCTTACATATTACATAGATGAATTTTTATCTCTTCTTTGTATGCGTTACAAACGAATTTTAAAGCACAAAACATTTTTCCCATTGCTCTCATGCGATAAAGAAAATTTCATAATGCATTGCCCGAAAGCACCTTCGATAAAACATAATACCTTATTTTGCTTTTTTAATGAAAATGATCCTATAATATATATTTCCCGTATATCGTCTTTTAAAGACCTTTGCTTTAAACTTTCTCTTTGATATCTTCCTGTTACAATCTTGCTGCTTTTATACTCCTTGTATTACAATAGAGCTATCTATTTAGTTCACCCAACATAATATATGGAATAAGACTTTAGATGTGGAGTAAAATGATGTCTGATCTTGAAGATTCTATCTTACCACCTCTAAGGTGGTTCTCTAATCAAAATCCTCCAATACCAGAAAACATTCGCAATTGGCTCATGGAATCGGGCTCAATGACGCTTCGATTAAAGAAATATTGTACCTGCCTCCAAGTTCAACCACAACGCGAATGTTTTATTACGCGAGATAAATTAACAGAAGAAGCAGAGCATCTCCCTGAAAGTGCGCGTTATTGGCTACGCGAAATCATATTGATGGGAGATAATAAACCTTGGCTCCTTGGACGCACTGTAATTCCACAAGAAACCCTCCTACACAATCAAGCCTTGATGCATTTGGGAACTGTACCTCTAGGACATTATTTATTTAACAATGACAAATTAACCCGCGATTACATTCATATTGGTCAACAAAGTGCGCTATGGGCACGCCGTTCCCGTTTGCGGTTAACGGGTAAGCCATTGTTGCTAACTGAACTATTTTTAACAGATTCCCCACTGTATCCCCACAAATAGAGGTTACTCATTTTATGCTGCATAATTTATAGATTTTATATAGCTTATAAGAAGTTTAATCAGAGAAAAGAATTTCAAAATCATCTCAAAACACATTACAAACAAAGACTTCTTTTCAAATATCTTTTCATTTCAACAACTCAGCTTAAAAATGTCTTCCATAAAAAACGTTTTAAAGTTCTGATTTTCTTATCCTTAAAACCAGCGCTTGAATTAAGAAGATACACACCATATTGATAAAATCATCTACATTTAAATTTCTTGCCGAATAATCACCACTCTAAAAATACGGCAACTCTTTATTAAACAAATGCTTTGAAACCGCAAAAAAGAGAACAATACACTTCCCAAAAATTGGAAATCTGTATCAATTAGCTTAATCATCCTATTTTAAAATTTTTAACAATGCAGACAATAGATCTTTTTTTTAAAAGTAAAAAATCTGTAATTTTTTTGTTTTTCAAATGATCTAACAGCTTTGAAGAACAGAAAAATATAATACATAAAAGATATTTTATTGCTCTATGAGCTCCAAAAAAGATTCGTTTATTTCAAAAAAAATTATTTTTTGATAATAGTATGTATGTACAAGATAAATGACATTTACCAACATCCCACTGACTTACAAAGGCGACGCACAATAAAAAATATTTTCCAATCCCCTTGAATTAATAAGATCTATTGCAATTTCTTACGAAGACTATCGCACACTTTAGAAAAATTCATTTGCCCCGCATACCGTTCCTTAAGCCATGCCATCACCTTACCGATATCGCGTAATTTCTCAGCTTTTGTTTGTGACAAAGCTTCACAAAGAACCTGTTCTACTTCCATCTCCTTAAGTTGATAGGGAAGAAATTCACGAATAACTGCTATTTCTGCTTGTCCTCTCTCTTCTAATTCCAAGCAACCAGACTCTTTATAGACTCGCATCAATTCTTCACGTTGTTGAAGCATTTTAGTGAAAACAGACTGTATCTGCTGATCATCCACTTCTAGCTTCCCTTGATCATAATAAAGAATATCACGATCCCTAACTGCAGCATCCATTAAACGAAGTGTAGCAAGACGCGCACTATCTTGCGCTTTCAAAGCATCCCTAAGAGCCCCATCAAGCTGGTTACGCAACATAAATTTATCCAATTTTGTTCAAGAAAAAAGTGCCTTTTAACCAATCTTTATCCATCTTGCAATGGAGGATAAAAAAATAATTAAGGACTCGATCTTCGAAAAGCTAAAACAAGGCTTTACCTCTTCATGGAATGTACTTATACTGCCTATTTCAAACGAAACGTTACCAGAATAATATACACAGCATCTGTTAAAGGTATGATTTTTGTGTAAAGTTGATCATTATACCTTTCTGAGAGTAAATTGTGGATACAACTATGATACAAACGACTTCACCTAGCAGCCCTTGGAGTATCAAAAAACCTACAGCCCTCTTAGTCTTAGCTGATGGAACCGTTATTGAAGGCAAAGGAGCAGGTGCTACAGGTATTGCTGAAGCTGAAGTGTGTTTTAACACCGCTATCACGGGCTATGAAGAAATCCTCACAGACCCGTCATACACACAACAAATCGTTAATTTTACTTTTCCTCATATAGGAAATGTAGGGGCAAATAGTGAAGATATTGAAGCTCTCACTCCTCTCAATTATCGTAGTGCTGTTGGCGCTATTTTCAAGGCAGACATTACACATCCCTCAAATTATCGTGCCAATGAAAATCTTCATCAATGGCTTAAAACGCGTAAAATTATTGCACTTTGTGGTATTGACACACGTGCGCTCACAATTCTTATTCGTGAAAAAGGTACGCAAAATGCTGTCATTGCACATGATTCTAATGGAAATTTTGATATTCCTTCTTTAAAGAAACGTGCGCAAAAATGGCACGGTCTCGTCAATCTTGACCTTACGAAAGACGTGACATCTCAATCATCAATGCAATGGGATGAAAAACCATGGAGTTGGAATAAAGGATACGGTACAAACAATGTGCACAATCTTCATATCATTGCAATTGACTATGGTATTAAACGCAATATTCTTCGCCTTATGGCAAAACAAAAAGCACGCATTACTGTTGTGCCTGCCCACACAACTGCAAAAGAAATTCTAGCAATGAACCCTGATGGCGTTTTTCTTTCTAATGGACCAGGAGATCCTGCAGCTACGGCTCAATATGCCATTCCAACGATCAAAACATTAATTGATCATAATTTACCAATTTTTGGAATATGTCTTGGTCATCAACTTCTCGCTCTTACAGTTGGTGCAAAAACCGTGAAAATGCACCAAGGACATCATGGTGCCAACCACCCAGTTAAAGACCTCAACACTGGAAAAGTTGAGATTGTATCGATGAATCACGGTTTTGCCGTAGATTCTGGCTCTTTACCACAACATGTTCAAGAAACACATATTTCTCTCTTTGATGGTTCAAACTGTGGTATTCGAATCATTGGAAAACCAGTTTTTTCTGTTCAATATCACCCCGAAGCTTCTCCTGGACCACAAGATAGCCACTATCTCTTTCAGCATTTCTGTGATCTGATTATGAATTATAAAAAAATATCTTAAAATAAAATGCCTCACCTTCTAGCTTCTCTCCTTTAAATTATATCATCTTCCTATGCACAATTATATTATTTTATACCTACAACTTATTGAATAAGTGTTATTATTTATCATTTTGCAACTAAAATGAGAGTACTGAATAGCTTAAATTTTTCTCATTCCTCTCCTCTTAGGATTGTATCCATCAAAATCATTGGCTTCCCCCCCAAGTAAAATAAGTGTGCCGATAAGACCATTTTTAAAAAGAGTAAAGTGCCTAACCATACCAAGAGCTAAGAACCATCGGAACATTGGAAACTGGCAAAGTGAATGATAGTACTGCATCTTTTATATATGTAAAGGGAGCAATATACAGGGGATCTTATATCATTAACAGTGACTTTTTACCTTATATTCTTCATTGGCACTATCACAAAATTAGAGCAACGCATTGAAAGCTATTCTTTCAAAGAAAGATTGAATTCACAATACAATTTTAAGCATTCTATTTTGTATGAGAAGCATAATTCCTATTAAAGAATAAAAAAAATTAAAGTGTGAGACAATGCAACAAATCTCTACTTTTTAAAAGATATTACCCTAGATAGTCTTGAAAGCTATAAAGCCGAATAAAAAAGTGATGACAAAACAGGAAGCGGCTTTTCAATTTTACAACTTTATATTCTTCCAAAATAAGATTTTTTTCGATTCCAGAAGTGATTCAAACAAATATACGCAATATTTTACTTCCAATTTGCCATATAAAATTTGAAATTGTTCGCACAGTACTGATACATCTAACGCAGATACGTTTTAATCTTTTTTTTCAATATGCTGCTGCATTAGCACTGAATATTAATTTGCAAGCAATAGAAAAAATACGGACTCTACTATACAAACAATATCACAAAATAAAAAAATTATTCGCACTAACTGAGAAAGATATATCGATATTTTATACAACACTTTGTGAAACAAATATCACAAAAAACTTTCTGCCTATAAAACGATACATTTCATTTATCTTGTGCATTCTTTAGCAAAATAGTACATACCAGCCCTCTCTCAACAAATTAACGTACCCGCAAGGCAAAAATAACTGTCGCAACAACCAGAAGAAAAAAGCCTCCAACAAAAGGAGCACCAGAAAAATAAAACAGTGCATTTTTATCTGTAAAACATTCAAAAAGAAACACATAAAAAACAGAACCAAATGTTAAACTTAACGAAATAACAGATGTCATCGCTCCTTGCAGTTCTCCTTGTACATTTGCCGGTAGCTGCGCTGAAGCAATAGCACGCATAGGTGCATGAACAAGATATTCAAGCATTGTACACGCACAAACCATATAAACCATCCACCCCTGCGTCGCAAATGTATAGCCCAGCATAGCAACAGAAGAAAACAAAAGCCCCACTATAACAATATGCCAATCACTCCATCGTTTAGAAAAATAAGGCAAAATGAGAGCGACTACAATAAATTGGACTATCCCAAAAACACTATAGGAAAGCCCAATAGAAAAAGAACTCCAATTATAGCGTTCTTTTGCAATGAAAGCCCAAATGCTTAACCATACAGATTCTGCAAACCAATAAAGAAAAAAGACCAATAACACCCAAAGAACCATCGGATATTGTTTCAGGTGCCAAAAAGCACCCAAGGGATTTGCTCGCTTAATATCAAAAAAACGCCTATTCCATAGAGAAAGAGTTTCTGGAAGCATAACCCAAGAAAAAATAAAATTAATGAATGAAAAACCAGCAGCAAAATAAAACGGAATACGCGGGCCAAACTGACCTAAAAAACCACCAATAAACGATCCTAAAATAACCCCCAATGCAGATGCAATGCCTAACAGAGCAAAATTGCGTGTACGGGTTTTATCATCGGATATATCCGCAAGATAAGCTGTACAAGTTGCAAAACTAGCGCCACTTATCCCTGACAAAAGACGCCCGATAAATAACATAGAATAGCTCCATGCTATAGCACATATGAGATTATCAAGAGCAAAGCAGATAATAGAGAGAAGCAAAATAGGACGACGACCATAACGATCAGAGAGATTGCCAATAACAGGAGCAAACAAAAACTGCATCACTGAATAAGTTGCAAGTAATTTCCCTCTTTCTACAAAAGATGTAGTGACATCTTTTCCAGTTAATTGAGAAAAATATTCAGGCAACACAGGACAAATGATCGCAATACCAAGAATATCTAACAATAAAGTGATGAATACTAAAATGAGCCCACGCTGAACAAATTTCGGATTGAGCATTTGGTCTTGCATAACATACACACTATTTTACGCATACAATTACTCCCCCCGCTATCTTTTCACTCCCTCTTCCTTTTAAAAATATTCTATACCGTATACTTTTCACATATAAAATAATAACAAAGTAAAAATTTAAGTAAAAGTCAAGATAAAACTATAAAATTACGCTTTAATTTGTATATCATTATCAAAGCATAAAAAATATTTTTTGCATCATACGCAACAAAATATTTGTGCAACCACTTCATGAACAAAATTTCATGAAACACAGAGTATTTCCAATAGTTTTAGAGACATTATGATGGATTTATCAGACATCATTTCCGCCTCTCATACTACCGTTTTCAGGAATCTCAATTCCATTTGATACGTTAGATATCCTATAGCAATTGAAACCTTTTTAAAATAAGCTCTTAAAAATTTTCTCACCCTCAGAATGTTCTATAAGGTTAAAGCAGCATCACCAGAACAGCTTAACAACGTAAAAAGATCATCATATTTTTAAAAATATTTATTTGACAATAATTTTTATTTAAAAAATAAGTATATTTAGAGAAATAGTTTTTAATTCTGTAATCTTAGAAACTATTCATATCGCTTGCAATTTGTGTAACCTTAAAAAACATGATTATATCTTTATATTCATTGATGCTCTTAATAATTATATGCTACCATTAAATCTAACGATGATCATGATAAGCATTTTAAAAATAGTATTTTTATAAATAGTTAGTCATGAACTGTTAATTCAAAAAGGGTGTATAAAATGCGAAAAATATCCCTATTAATTCTTATTTTAATGCTGGTAACGGGATATGATGTTCAGGATTCTGATTCACAAGAGAGTATTTTAGGAAATAAAATAAAAACACAACAAAAAACCAACGTAAACCTAGATCCCTATACTCTAAATAAATTAAATGCTCTTCTCAAAAAACGTTCAAAAACAAATTATCAGGAAAAAGGAGCACTAATTGGCTTTCTTTCTGAAGCTTTTTTAGGGACACCTTACCAAGCAAATATGTTACATGGCTCAGAAAATATACCAGAAAAACTGATTATTGACTTTAGAGGCTTAGATTGCTTCACTTATCTGGATTATGTTGAAGCATTGCGCAAATCAACATCCCAAACAGAATTCATAAATAACGTCATAAAAACACGTTATATTAACGGTAATGTTCATTTTTTAAATCGGAAACATTTTTTTACAGATTGGGCTTATAGAGAATATAAACTCGCCACTGATATTACCGCTGAAATAAGTCCCCATGCGGTAAAAATAGAAAAATATCTCAACAAAAAAGCTGATGGTGGAAACTATCTACCTGGGTTGCCAGTTGTGAAACGCACAATAACGTATATTCCAAGTAACTTTATTAATGAGGAGGTTATAGGTCGTTTACAGTCTGGTGATTTCATTGGTATTTATACGAAACTTGCTGGATTGGATGTAACACATGTGGGCTTCTTTATCATGACAGATAAAGGGCCAATGTTAAGAAATGCTTCTTCACGAAAAGAAAACGAAAAAGTCGTTGATTCTCCTTTTATGAATTATGTTGAAAAAACACCAGGAATCATTGTTTTAAGAGCTCTTGAATAACATCATAGTGATATGAAATATCTTCTCTATCCTTAAAATATATACTGTCGTCATTCAGGTAAACATCTGACTTCGTTCAAGCTATACGGATACAATATATTTGTTTACAGTTTTAAGAGAAAAAAGTCGTTTTGATCTAACTTTGTTTATAGGTATGACAAAATCATTTTTGGAGAAATCACGGATTTATAATCACTTTATACTGGTTGAACGATAAAGACAGAAAAAAGTCTACTATAGTATCACGCTTTCCTTTCATATTCTCAACCAAGAGTTGTCTTTAGATTACCGCTAATCTGATCTTTACGAATATAACGCAAAAGACACAAACGAACGTTTGTAAAAATAAGTAAAAGTAAAGCCAGATATGTTTAGTGTTGTTTCATAAAGTATTTTATAAAAATTCGATCTACCTCTCTAATTTATTGCATATAAATTTTTGACTTTATAGCATTGTTTTCCTTATAAATTCTTTGTTTTTTGTTATTGTCTATCAAATTAAAATAGCTCTAATGTAGAAGCATATTTATGATTAGGATGCACCAGTACTGTACGAGTCCTTGTAAAATTTTGATGCCAGATTGGAATGAAAATATGAAAGCATCAATTAAAACCAGTTTCTATCTTTAGCATCATTCTTTAGTTCCGCTTTGCGATTTTCTACAGCAACGACAATAATATCCTTCAAAGAGTAGAGACATGAGCATTATTTTTTTCATTCTTTAATGAGTCCCCATCCTTCATGCAATAAAGAACACTCTAAACAGAATCCATTGTATCGATAAAACAATACATTTATTAGCAACAATAATGATGATTAATCTATGATCACAAACTTTAAAACCCTATTCATAACTTTTATATAAAATTTATAATTAAATCTCATTAAACTTATTACGAAGGCTTCACTCCTCTTCGCCCTAAGCAACGAAACATCTACTCCCAACAGTCTGTAAACAATCCGTTTTCTTAAATGGATTTAAGCTGCTAATCATTTCATGAGATTCACTTACAAAAGAATACAGCAGTAAGTCCTATTTTGAATATTTACTCCATACTCTAAAAACACTTAATAGATCAAATTTTATATGCCTTATCTCACCACACCTTAAATGACAGTGTTTTAACGAAATAGAATAAATCTTGCCTTAAATACTCTGTTTAACCTTGTATACTTGATTGATGCAAAAATAAAATCAACAAAAGAGCATCATCGTATTTTCGAGAGGTATGAATCGCTCCATCATAAAAAACAGCCATTATAACATAACAGACAATTTGAAAAATCTTTTTATATAAAAGGGATTACCGTTGTACCGGGAGGCAATTTTGCCTCATCTTCAGGCTCGACATGAATAGAAATACGTACATTATCAAATTCTTTTTGAAGAACAGCTTCGATTTTATCACAAATTTTATGTGCTTCTCCTACCTGCATTACAGCAGGCACAACCAAATGAAACTCTATAAAAGTAACCCTCCCAGCAACACGCGTCCGCAAATCATGGACCTCAAGCGCACCCGATGCATTTGCAGAAATCAGCTCCCGAATCCGCATATTTTCATTCAATTCAACGCCAACATCCATTAATCCCTGAACAGCATTTCTAATCACCTTCCAGCCCTGTAAGAGAATATTAACGGCAACGATTATCGCTAAAATTGGATCTAAAGCTCCCCATCCTCCAACAAAACCAGCAATCAAACCAATTAAAATTGCAAGCGACGTAAAAACATCAGTTATAAAATGTACTCCATCAGCTTTAAGAGCCGGTGAGCGATGGAGTTTTCCCTGCCAAATAAGAACCATTCCCCACATACAGTTTATGACAGTTGCAATAAGATGAATAGCAAGCCATATTCCAGGCTTCTGCAACAATTTAACGGTAGAAAGAGCTATCCATGCTTCTCTTAAAATAACAATTGCCGCAATAATAATGAGTACCCCTTCAAGAATTGCGGAAAAATATTCCGCTTTATGATGCCCAAAGGGATGATCATGATCTGCTGGCTTCATACTCACTTTAACAGCCCACCATGCTGCCAATGACGCAAGGATATTAACGATTGATTCCAATGCATCAGAATAAAGTGCAACCGAACCTGTGATGTGATATGCCCAATATTTCAAAGCAAAAACAATACACGCAATAAAAATAGAGTATAAAGTTAAGCTTTGTATATTGATTTTTACATCCATGAACCTCATCCTTTTCTTCACGAAATAGGGAATTAATATTTTCAACCATATCATTATACTTTTGGCATAACGACGATCTTTCCTCAATATTACAGAAGCTTCATCATACAATAAACGCCTCAGCTCACCATTATTATTGTAAAAACTGCTCAGTTACACGAACAGCACCAATAAAGGAAGAAGAGAGGAAAATAATAAAAAAAGAGCTTTCCCAAGAACAATCAAACACATCACCTTCATTATTAATCATTTTCTGAATAACTTAAAGCCATCTCACGTCTCATAAACGAAAAACTTGTTTTTGCTTAAAATGTATCACGATCATGCGTTATTTTTCAGTCTTATGATGTGCATTATAATCCATCTATAAGCCATCTTTGCACCTTAGAAAAAATATCTTAACACTCTACTGTAACCTTACAAGTCAACAGGATTTTAAAATATCATTTACTAAGAAATTGAGATATAAAAAAGAAGAACAATGATACCCTCAAAAAAGAATCTGGGCATTGGGGACCCAGATTCTTTTCCCTTAGAAATTAAGGGTATACAGAACTTGGGAAATAGCGGGGACCCAAGACACTGCACCTAATACGAAAACAATATATGATTCCATACCAGTATTCTCATACTATACCTATAGTTGTATATTGTCAACATAAATTCTACCATAAGTTTTAAAATAATGTTTTTTTATCTCTTTTTTTAAAATAAAACAAATTCTAACATCTGGAAATCATAAGAAAAAAGCACTAAAAATCTCGCATGCATTTGAATATCACAACAATCAATGAAACCGATAATCCACGCCTAAAAGCCTATCATAATATCCGTGAAAAAGATCTTATTGGACGACAACATCAATTTATTGCTGAAGGCAAAGTAACATTGTCCGCATTACTGCACTCGAGAGAGTTTTCTGCCATCTCACTACTCATCGTAGCAAACCGTCTCTCTGGACTTCTACCGCTTTTAGAAAAAACACAGCCTCTATGTCCTATTTATTGTGTTCCACAAAAAGTTATGGATAACATCACCGGCTTCCATGTCCATCGTGGTGTTCTGGGTATTGGTAAACGCAAAACACTACCATCCTTACAAAGTTTTTTACAACATCTTCCAGAAAAAGCTTTAATTCTTGTTTTATGTGGTATCTCGAATCACGATAATATGGGATCAATTTTTCGTAATGCAGCAGCCTGTGCCAGTAATGGCCTTATTGTCGACAAAACTTCATGCGATCCACTTTATCGCAAATCAATACGAGTTTCTGCCGGCGCTGCTTTAAAAGTACCCTATACGCAAAACGCTGATATAAATGACATTATAGCTGCTCTAAACGATGAAAACTTTCATCTTTATGCACTCTCCCCTTCTGCCTCACACACTCTTAAGCAAGCCGACAAAACCAAAAGAATGGCACTTATTTTTGGAACAGAAGGTGATGGCTTACCACCCCATATACTCCAACAATCAAAAACCTTACGTATTCCCATGACTAACGGTTTTGACAGCCTTAATGTTGCCACAGCCTTAGGTATTGCACTTGCCCATTTTACCAACTTTGACCACTAAAGATGATAACACTTTAAGTTGTAAAACATATCCGATGTTGTATGTTATCTACTAGTCCCCAATAATGTTGCTGTTCCCTAGTATTTGAAAGCATTGATTAAAAAACATTTTTATATTTTTTTCATTACTTTCCACACCCTAATCCCGCTTATGACGTGCAGAAGATATAATGTTGATGGATTCAATCATAAAACAAACTTTCAATGAGAAAATCTTCTGGAAGTCTCTCATTCAAATTTAAGGTTAAAAATTATTCTTATAAATCAATTTATTATGTTTTATGAAGTTGTTGTTTTTAATTCAGAGGAAACAGAAGCTTTTGTTTTGAGATTACATAAAACGCGCTTCAACATCATTTCAGTATCGGCCGCACGTTCTGAATGTGTTACAAATCCTCCCCCAAGAATCCGCGCCTCATGACTATTTTCATCATAAAGAACACAAGCTTGCCCTGGTGCCACACCATTTTCACATTCCAATAAATCAACGGAAAAAATACCTTTTTTATAATGTAAGCGCGCAAGGTGAGGAGGACGCGTTGAACGCACCTTTACAGCCACCTCAATACCTTGAGAAGGGAAATTATCTAACGACTCATCACCAAGCCAATTCACATCACGTAAAAAAAGCTTATGCGTTTCTAACATTTCACGCGGTCCAACAATAACGCGTGCATTTTCCACATCGAGATAAACCACATAAAGCGCTTCACCCGTTGACACCCCAATACCACGACGTTGACCAACCGTATAATTAACAATTCCCGAATGTTGACCTAAAATCTTTCCATCAATATGGACAATAACGCCAGGATTAGCTGCTTCTGGACGCAGTTTCGCGATAACATCTGAATATTTTCCTTGTGGAACAAAACAAATATCCTGACTATCATGCTTATTGGCAACCACAAAGCCCATTTCTGCTGCCATTTCACGAACGCGAGCTTTTGGAAGGTCACCAAGTGGAAAACGCAAATAATCAATCTGTTCTTGTGTCGTTGCAAAGAGAAAATAACTCTGATCACGATCATTATCGAGAGGACGAAAGAGTGCTCGATGTGCTCCGTGGGAACGCGAGCGAATATAATGTCCCGTAGCTAAAGCATCTGCGCCCAATTCGCGTGCCGTCGCTAATAAATCAGAAAACTTAACCGTTTGATTACATGCAATACATGGTACTGGTGTCTCTCCATGAGCATAGCTTTCTGTAAAAGGATCAATAACAGCTTCGCGAAAGCGCTTTTCATAATCAAGAACATAATGCGGTATTCCTAATGTTTCTGCAACGCGGCGTGCATCCTCAATATCTTGTCCTGCACAACACGCCCCCACCCGATGCGTTGCTGCCCCATGATCATAAAGCTGCAGCGTAATACCAATAACATTATACCCTTCCTTTTTCAAAAGACCTGCAACAACCGATGAATCAACCCCCCCCGACATTGCAACAACAATGCGAGAATCCTTAGGTTGTCCTGGTAAATCAAGACTGTTTAAAAACATGTATTCATTCTCTATTTAATGCTCTGTTTAATGGCTACCCATATGTTAACATTCTGATGCACGCTCTTCAGCACTTTTACACGATTGTTTGCCTTTATATTGTTTTTTTATCTTTTCCACAACCATAGGCATTACTTTCTTAAAAGCTGCTGCAAACAAAAAAAGAATGATAGAAATAAGGCATAATGAGTAATCGTTTGGGAGAAATCCTTTTATAAAACCTTTTTTGCTCTTTTTAAAATATAGTAAAATATTGCAAGAATCTCTTCTACACTTCACTTGAGCTTCTTTTTACATTCTCAATCACTTTATTAATTTTTTCTTTCAGCGCGTTTAGCTCTTTTTTAAATTTCATGCTCTATAAACGAATCAAGTCCTTGACGAAAGGTAGAGGATACAAATGACCAATTTGATAAAAACACAAATGAAATATGTTATTGGGCCAGATGGAAGTCCGCTTACAATTGCCGACCTACCGCCGCAAACAACACGGCGCTGGGTGATTCGTCGCAAAGCTGAAGTCGTTGCGGCTGTCAGAGGTGGATTGTTAAGTCTTGATGAAGCGTGCCAACGTTATACTTTGACTGTAGAAGAATTTCTTTCATGGCAAAGTTTGATCGATGAACACGGTTTAGCGGGATTACGAACGACCAAGATTCAAAACTATAGGCATTAAGTTGCCATTGATTATGATTCGACAACATAAAGCAATTTATAAAACAGCCAAACTTGATAAAAATTTGGCTGTTTTATACTATATCCAAAAGATAAATCTGAAAGAATGGATTTGTCAATAATTGCTTTTATCATCCAGCCATTAAATTAGCCAACCATTGAATTAGATTGAATCAAAATATCCTCATCATCCGCAACAATCTTCTTTTCTCGTGCTTCCAAAAGCTGTGCACGTTGCAGCTCCGTATTAGCTTCATGGAGAGCAATTTCAGCGTTTGTTTTTTGAAGCTGTAAATCACGAATTGAATTGATCAGATTATCACGTCTTTGCCGCGCTGCACGCGCAAAAGCAGAATAAGCAAAATGGTGAACATCATTGTTCCCAGATTTACGTTCTTCATTAGTAATCTGTGCTTCCAGCTCTAACGCCATTCGTTCAAATTCTGCGATCATCATCTCAAGCTGTGCAATTTCACGACGCTTTCCACGCACTTGAAACATTCTCAATCGCACCATACTTTCTCGTGGCTTCATACTCACTACTCCTTGATTGCGCCAACTCAAAACTCGCATTCACACCCAATAAATACCTTTTAGTTATATGTCTATCCGACAAAAACAGTCTATTGACTTGAAATTATAATAATTTTTGCCTTTCATTAAAGCATCTGAAAATACAATCTGCTTTAAAAGAGCAATAACTATTTCTTTACTTCCCCCTATTATAAAATGAAGAGGTTTAAAGCTCAGTAAACAAACACTGAAATTGTAAAAAGTAATTTATAATGCTCTTTTACAAATTTTTTTAAGTTAAAGTTTATAGAAAAAGCCCTTCTTTTTTATTATGTTAAAAAATATGCGATTTTTCTAAAATAATTTTGTAGCCTCTTTCAAAAATAAAAATATTTTGTTAACCACTATCATGGATAGTGGGGAATTTAGTAGTGATTGTTACGCGTACTACTGAAATATTCATAAACACTTTGTTATAAGTGTTTGATTTCATGAATTGTTTTTATAACAGTGGTTTTGCTAACTGATTATAAAATAGAAATGCTCCTTATGATTCGTGAAGGAGCAAAGTGAGGGATCTAAAATGCGCGTATTATTAATTGAAGATGATAGAGCAGTTACTCAAAGCATTGAGTTGATGTTAAAGTCGGCTAACTTTAATGTTTATATCACTGATCTGGGTGAAGAAGGTGTCGATTTAGGAAAACTCTATGATTATGATATCATTTTGCTTGATCTGAATCTCCCTGACATGTCAGGGTATGATGTCTTGCGGACTCTAAGGTTGGCAAAAATAAAAACTCCTGTCCTGATCCTTTCTGGTATGAATGCCATTGAAGACAAGGTCCGTGGTTTTGGCTTTGGAGCAGACGACTATATGACGAAGCCTTTTCATAAAGATGAGCTCATTGCACGTATCCATGCAGTTGTTCGTCGTTCAAAAGGACATGCACAATCGGTTATTGTTACCGGAGATCTCACGGTTAACCTTGACACAAAAACTGTCGAAGTTGCAGGGCGCCCTGTTCATTTAACCGGTAAAGAATACCAAATGTTAGAGCTTCTCTCTTTACGCAAAGGCACCACCCTTACCAAGGAAATGTTTCTCAATCATCTCTATGGTGGAATGGATGAACCAGAACTAAAGATTATCGATGTTTTTATCTGTAAATTGCGGAAAAAATTGGAAGCAGTCTCTTCCAGTGTAAATTACATTGATACAGTTTGGGGACGTGGTTATGTATTACGTGATCCAGTTGAAGAGAACGTACGAAAAACCGCTTAAGCAGTGAATATGCACATTGTAAAATCTCGGAGTGTAGCGGGCCGAGATTTTTTCCTCGAGATCTTTTCTCTATTAAAAGTAGAGAACTCGCACACTAAAAATCTCATATAGAAAGCGCTTAAAGCTTAAGAAGTAACCACACCCAATTTACACATATAACCTTATCGCTCATAAGTTCAATCGAAGCCACTTTTCCCAACACAGCTTAAGCGCTTCTCTCTTATTCAAAGCTTTTTTACACTTTCTAAAACAATACAACCATCACTTTCATCAATATTTATTTTCATCTCTGTCATCTGAGCAAGTAACATTGTGTAATAAAATTGGATGACATGTGCATCAATAAGCTCTTCTTGAACTTCTCCACGAAATAACGCAAGAAAATGAGGGGGGATACGGAGAGTTCTACCGAAAACCTCAAATCGAAAAGAACGTTTATTTTCTTCTTGCAAAATCATAACAACAATTTCACCACCACGAGAAACTGTTGCGTTTGCAATCAATAATAAATTAAGCAAAAGTTTAACTTCATCTTTTGGTAACAATAAAGAAGAAGCTTGCCATTTTAAAGTTGCTTTTTCTTCTTTCATATATTGTTGAGCAACCTGCTCTGCAGTCCGTGTATCTATTTGTCCTCCGCTTGCACCAGCAAAACCAAAAGCCAATCGCGCAAATTGTAGACGTGCAGCAGCACTCGCAACGGATAAACGCACCAATTGTAAAGCATCTTCTTCAGCTCCTCCTTCATCATAAAGCTCCATTGCATTTTGAATAGCACCCACAGGTGAAATCAAATCATGGCAAATACGACTACAAAGCAAAGCAGCAAAATCCATCGGCTTCAAAGAAACATCTAACGTCATAATGATTGAAAACTCCTAGATTCAAAAAAACAAACTTTATTTTAAAGAAAAACTCTTAACATCTGATGCATAATAGAAAGCATTAACAATCATGCTAAAAAAAAATCAGAAATAAATTCAAGAATTTAAATAACCTTATATCTTATTTTCTATTTGAATAGAATGAAAATTCTAATATTATCTTTTTGTTTATCACTAATAAAAGGAGAAAACTCCATGGCTCTCTCTCTGCTCAAATACTGGTACAAAAATATTATATCTTTAATCTTCCTTTTATTCATCACCATAAACGCTGCACATACTCAACTAAAACCAATAGAGCAAAACGAACCCCATTATTCACTCCAAGAAATTATTGATTCTGGTCATATTTTTTTTGGAAAAACAGCCAGTGGTCTGGCTGTTGCAATTCAAAATATTTTTTCACAATACGGTTATCCCAATGCCTATATTTTAGGAGAAGAAGCTTCTGGTGCCTTTTTTGCTGGATTAACCTATGGCGAAGGAAGGGTTTTTACCAAAAGCTATGGTCAACATAAAGTTTTTTGGCAAGGTCCCTCAGTAGGATGGGATTTTGGCGGCCAAGGCTCCCGTTTAATGATCTTAGTTTACAATCTTAATAGCATAAATAATTTATGGAGACGCTATGGTGGTATTTCAGGTTCGGCCTATTTAATTGCAGGTGTTGGTTTTCATGTCCTCAAATACCATAATACCTTGTTAATCCCAATACGTACAGGAATCGGCGCACGCCTTGGTATCAATATAGGATATTTAAAATTAACACCTAGACCGACATGGAATCCGTTTTAAACGTATTCTTATTTGAAAAGGAGTATTATGCTTATTCAATCGTTTCTTTTTTTTATTCTTGGAGTTGCTTTCACTTCTTGGTTACTGGTGCTTTTGTCTCCTTTCATTTGGCGTAAAGCCGTTCATTTTGCGTATAAAGATGTTTGTGCGCAAATGCCATTATCACTCGCGGAAATAGAAGCAAATCACGATTTTCTTCGTGCGCAACATGCTGTAGAATTAGCAAACAACCAACAAAAGTACGAATTTTTGCAAAAAAAATACGCCCAACAACAAATACAACTGAGCCAAGTAACAGAACAATTTTATCGGCTATGCCTCCCCACACAAGACACTCTCACCAAAGAAGCGATAGCAATTAAACAAAATATCGCCACAATACACACTTTCAAAGGAAAGAAAAATGATGCGTGAAAAAATCGCACACTACCAGAAACGTTTACAAAAAATCCAACCTCATGAGCTTGACACGACTGCTAACCACCAATTACTAGAAGAACTCCGTGAAGAAACAAAAGAACTTGCAGCAACATTGGCAACTCAAATAGCGCTACAAGAGGGGGATGCATCAACCATCAACACATTGATTCAAAAATCCAAAAGCGAAAATGACCTAGCATCACGTATTCGCAAAAAAATAACTTTTCTCTCCAAAAGCCCCGTTAAATAAGTTATCTTTTAAAACACCTTAAATGAAGAGTAAAATCAACAAAGGTTCATTGTAACTTTCATAACCCAAATTCTTTTATTAAACGTGACTTTCTTGCTAAGCTAAAGAACAAAGTTTCTTAACCTATACCGTTATGTTAAAAAATATCTTCTTGTCTAGCAGATTCACTTGCTAATCATATCACCAACCTAAAGGACAACATTTCATAGGTCTTAGAAAGCAAATAATACCAAAAACATTGGTTACACACTCTAACAAAAATACCTTCTAAGAAGGGTTACCAATAGAGCTTTTACCATAATTTTAAGGATAAAAACACGCTCTCAAGAGTGATAAAAATCTCTTATTTTTTGGATAATCATATTCTGATCCGTTTGTGTCAAGTAAGGATGCATTGGTAAACTCAAAACACACTCTCCTAAAGACTCTGAAACAGAAAGGGAATCTTTTACATAAGAAAAGTATTTATAAGCTGGCTGTTGATGTAAAGGAATTTTATAATAAACCATTGTAGGAATAGAATTTTTTTGTAAAAAATCTTTTAATTTATCACGTTCTTTTACCTTAATCGTATATTGTGCATAAGCAGAACGAATACTTTCTCCTATTTCTGGAACTGTAACAATATCCCTTAAGCCATTGGAATAGCGTTGAGCTATTTCTACACGCTTTTCCATTTCATCTTCAAAGATCGCAAACTTTTCTAATAAAATTGCAGCCTGAATACTATCTAGGCGCGAATTCATACCAATACGTACATTGTCATATTGCGTTTCACCTTTACCATGAAACAAAATAGAGCGTAAAAGTTCTGCAAAATGATCATCATTGGTCATCATAGCACCTCCATCGCCATAACATCCTAATGGCTTTGCAGGATAAAAACTTGTAGCAGCCACATCAGCAAAAGCACCGCACATAGTATTACCGCTTCTTCCTCCCATAGATTGAGCAGCATCTTCAATTACAAAAAGATTTTCCTTTGCTGCCACTTGAGAAATTTGTACATAATCAGCAGAAAGCCCAAATAAATCAACGGCAATAATAGCCTTTGGCTTTAGACGACCCTCTTTTTTTACCATTTCGATAGCGTGAGAAAGTTTTTCAACATCAATATTGAATGTATCAGGTAAAACATCAACAAAAACAGGCTCAGCCCCCACCAAAGCAATCACTTCAGCCGTTGCTGAAAATGTAAAACTAGGACAAAACACAGCATCCCCTAGACCAATATTTTTAGCCATAAGAGGCATTTTCAAAGCATCTGTTCCATTAGCACATGCGATCACATGTTTAACACCAAGATATTCTGCCAATTTCTCTTCAAATTCTGTTACTTTTGGCCCCAAAATATACTTACCACTAGCGACCACATGCGCAATTGCAGAATTAATTTTATCTTCAATACGCGCACGCTGCGCCCCAAGGTCGATGAATTGCATACTAACTCCATTGATCATCACAAGAAATGCAAAAGCGCTACCTATCTCTTTTATCTATCATAATTGACACCAGCAGCTGTTAAAATCCGTAAAACCGCAATAGCATCATCACCATTTGTACGAGGTGATTGACGCGTTTCAATACAATGAAGAAAGTGCCGTAATTCGCAAGTAAGCGGCAAGTCTTCATAAACATCAATGTGATCCAGCTCATCCATGCTAAAAGCCCACTCTTGATTTTCTTTCCAAACGGCAAAATGGTGCATTGCCAATTTACGGCTCCACGGTTCCATATCATCAAAAACGAGCATAGCCTTTGTTCCAACAACAGTTAAACGCCTCTCACGATAAGAACTCAAACGTGAAGTAAAAAGATGACTACGCACACCATTTGGAAAAGTCATATGAATATGAGAAAAATCAGAAATCTGATCAACGACAGCAGCCCCCTCCCCGCGAATTTCGGAAGGTTCACATCCTGTCAACGCCAAAATCATTGAGAGATCATGAGGGGCAAGATCCCATAAAGCATCACTGTGTGTGTGAAATTTTCCAAAGCCTAATCTATGAGAATAAATATATCGGACATCTCCCACTTCTCCGTTTTTCACCAATTCACACATTTTTTCAAAAGCCGGATGAAAACGTAAAATATGGCCTACCATAAAAACTCGCTCATAGGCCTCAGCCTCCTGAACTTGGCG
The DNA here is from genome assembly GCF_042193725.1 of Bartonella sp. OT172YNZD. Taxonomy (NCBI): domain Bacteria; kingdom Pseudomonadati; phylum Pseudomonadota; class Alphaproteobacteria; order Hyphomicrobiales; family Bartonellaceae; genus Bartonella; species Bartonella sp. OT172YNZD. The sequence goes on from NZ_JBHILZ010000004.1 coordinate 125,716, forward strand.
TTTAGCATCAGAAACATTCAAGGCTATTGGTTTTTCCACCAAAACATCTTTACCATTTTTAACAGCACGGAGCACATTTTGCGTATGCAATTGTGGCGGCAACGCTAATACCAGCGCATCAATATCTCGATGCGTAAAAAGATCATCTGGTGTAACAACCTCTACACCATACATCGTTGCAAAACTAGCAGCACGATCATTATCAATATCAGAAACTGCTGCTAAAGCCCCGAGAGAGTGGAGTGTCCGTATATGATTTTCACCCCAATGACCGCATCCTAAAACCGCTACACGTGGCACCATTTTCATGCCTTACCTTACTTTATCATATGAAAATTACACTTTTACATATCGAGGATAAAATAGAATGACAAGAGAAAAGCTTAAAAACGATGCTTGACATCTTACTATTCTACCGCTTATATCCGCAAAAGATGTAATTATTTACAATTATAATTGCTTATTTTGGCGGAGTAGCTCAGTAGGTTAGAGCAGAGGAATCATAATCCTTGTGTCGGGGGTTCAAATCCCTCCTTCGCTACCATTGCTTTTTTGTTGTGTAGTTGTAGCTTGTCATCAGGTTTTGTCTATTTTGACACTAGGTTTTGTACCATTTATTTTTTTCAAAGAGTTTTAAAGGAACTCTCAAAGGATCTTCAAAGGCCTTTCAAAGGGGATTTAAAGCTCCCTTTAACGCGTTTTTTTGAGAAGAAGCCTTCAAAAAGCCTCTTCTGTTGTTTAATTCTGAAATAGCATTATCTCATACGGTTCTTTTGCAGGAGAATAACTATGCAAAGCTACTATTTCCTATTTATTATTTTTGAAAGCTTTTATCTATTTTTTCTTTTAAGTCAATAAAGCGTATCGTTAAATATTTATCAAAAAAATCAAAGTAAATTATTTCAATAATTGTAAATGATTTACAGTATTTTATCATTTATTCAATTTAAAACTTACATAAATATGTTAAATTAATTGAAAAAATAATATAACATATATTATTAAAATAATATATTCAAACTGAAGATAACCATCCATTTGATATCCTTCTTGTAAGCGGGGGGAGAAATGTATGGAGTTTATTAAGTAAGGAAAATATCAATGTGTAAAAACTCCCTTTCATCCTGCACAGCTGCTATAGCTGTCTTGTTGTTTGGTACTCATTTCAACGCATACGCCGCTCCCACCCTTTCAGCTGGTGCTGGACAAGACGTAACAGGCATCACAAACACTACTTATGAAAAAATTCGGGTAACAAGCACCGGTATAATCCATGGTAAAGATTTAAAAGTGGTAGGTCCTCTGACCGAATGGACACAGACAATCCAAGATGATGAAGGTAACGAAGTAACAATTGAACATAGCAGTGTACGTGGAACTGGTGTAGAAGCTATCGGTTCTAACAGTCAAATTTATTTGGAAGACACAACCATTATGCGTGTAGCAATTGGTCTTGATATAAGTGGTAGCAGTAAGGTCAGATTAACCAATAGCACCATCAATGCAGGTCAGAATAGTGATCAAGAAATCATTGGCATAAAAATCAATGATCAGAGTATCGTGAAATTAAACGATGTAGACATTGATGTAACAAACGGACTAGGCGCCCAAATAAAAGATGAATCTATACTAAATATGGCGGGTGGTTCCATAACATCTTCTAAAAGTAGTGTCTCCTTTGTTAACAGTAGCAAAGAAAACAATAAGCTAGAAAATGTCAAAATTAATGCCCAAAAAAATGGGATAATAACCGATACAAGCACCGTAATTTTGAAAAATATAACCGTTGAAAACGCACAAAAAGGTCTATATGCGGATAATAGTTCTCAAATAAAAGTATCGGCTGGTTCATTCAGAGGAAAGAGCCTAGGAATATATGCTGGAAACGGAAGCAACATTATTTTAGAAGATGGTGTTACAGTTTTCTCTACTCAAAATGGAATACAAGCAGAAAAGCCCAAATCAACAATCACGATGACAGAAGGAGTGCTAACTACAACTGGCTTACAATCTGCAGTCTACGCAAAATCCAGTGGAAAAATTGATCTTACAGATGTTGTTGTAAATGCTGAAGGTTATGGACTCCAAGCAGACGATCAAGAAGCAAAAATCATAATGACGGGAGGATCACTCACTACAACTGGCTTACAGTCTGCAGTCTACGCAAAATCCAGTGGAAAAATTGATCTTACGGGTGTTGTTGTAAATGCTGAAAGTAATGGGTTAAAGATAGAAGGCGATCAATCAAAAATCATGCTAAAAAATTCAAAAGTTTTTGCTGATATTTTATTAATAACCACAGTTGATACAAAATTCCCTGAGATATCTTATGTGACAGCAGATAACTCTGTCCTAGAAGGCGGTGCAAGAGTTTTAGCGTATAATTCCGACAAAACCAAGCAATCATGCCTTAGTCTGATCAACGGAACAAAGTGGCTTTTAAAGATCAGTACACAAGAAAAAGATAACACAGGAAATCTACTTGATCTTACCAAAAGATCATATTCTGAAGTTTCTTCACTTAATCTTGATAAGAGCTCTATTGTTTTTGATACCCCCACAGAAAATCATTATCAAACATTGCGTATAGGATCCGGAGCTTTAGACATTACAGAAGTTTACAAAGCAACAGATAATGCAAAAATTTATTTTAATACTGAATGGAGCGATAGCGCTAGAATAGGCGATCAAAAAACTGATCGACTTTTAATTCATGGTGACGCGTTAGGTACTACAACAGTTTATTTCCGAAACCATTTGGAAAAAGAAAATATACAAGCAGACGATTCTGATCCTTTGAACACACGTGGCATCTCACTGATTCAAGTTTCTGGAAAAGCAAACAAAAACTCTTTCAAACTAGAAAATGGTTATACCTCAATAAAAGGTTTACCTTATAAATATACGCTTACTGCCTATGGACCAGAAGCGAACTATGGCAAAGCCAATGCTAACCAAAAGCTGCTGGAGAGTGATGATAACTTTTGGGATTTTCGATTGCAAAATGCTTTTCTAGATCCCAATTTAAGAATAAAAGCACTTCTCCCACAAACAGCAAGCTATATAGTCATGCCGAATGCTCTCTTCTACACGGGATTAAAAGATATAGCTAAACAAAACGCACTTTTAGCCAATATCAGAACATCCGTCTTAGGAAAAGAAAAAGAGAAACAAACCGGTTTCTTCCTTTACACCTATGGAAGCACAGCAACCTTATCTTCTGAACGCGGACCTCTCAAATACGGTTACGGTGCTGATATCCGCTATGCTGCTCTCCAAGCCGGTGTTGCATTAACAGCAATTGAAGGACAAAATACCACAACACATTTCGGTTTTGTAGGCACCTATGGGCAGCTGTCGTTCACACCAAAGGATATGGCAGATGCAGAAAAGAACACGCTGAATAAATGGTCACTGACAGCCTATGGTAGTATACAACACGACAGTGGTTTCTACGTTGATACACTCTTGTCCTATGGTATCCTCAAAGGGCATATCACCAATGCCATCAGAGGAAATACCGCAAAGTTGAACGATGCCAAAATGTTGAGCATCTCCACCACTGTTGGCAAAGAATTTGCAACCGGAGTAGAAGGTTTAACCTTCGAGCCGCAAACACAAATTGCTTATCAACATTTGAGGTTTAATACCATTGAAGATGCTGATAATTTTACTGTTGATATGGACAATCCTTCTCAATGGTTGATCCGTGTTGGTGGACGTTTAACAAAAACCATTTCCACTGAAAACAACCGTCCTCTGTCTTTCTATGGAAAAGTAAACTTGATCAAAACTTTTGGTGATGATAGTACCATTCATATTGGAAGAAACTTTGACCTTGATCCTATGGGACCTGCAATTGAAGGCGGCATTGGCATCAATGCACAACTGTCTCACAAATTCTCCCTTCATGGTGATGTGAGCTATCAACAAAAGCTTCAGAAAACTGGTATCTCAGGAGCGAGTTTTTCAGGCGGCATACGTTATCAGTTTTAAGAAAAGACTGTAAAAACAAGCGATTCCTTCTGTGTTTATTAACAAAAAAGGCAGTATACTGTACTGCCTTTTTTAATCTATGTAAGCTATTATTCTTATTCCCTGAAATTTTTTCTTTTCTCCTCAAGGATCTCCTTCCTTCCTATTTACTCGAGTCGCGCGGCATATTCATTATTGAATTTGTCTATAAAGCTAAGCAAAGTGTATTTTTAGACAATATAAAAAAACAACATTGGAAAAGATAATAATAAAAGAAGTTCTCTCTTCATACCTTTGATATGTTTATCCTCCTGTTTCTTCAATTCATTAGCCTAACCCCACCTGTAAGGATTCATTTATATTTCCATGTACCGTTTTTAGGCAAACCATTTTGACAATGCTTATCCCTCTCATTCAAGACAATCATTGATTTATAAAGATAATTATTTGTTTTGCATGTTGAATGAGAGTCCCGAATATCGTAGGATTTTCTTATTTCAAACTTGTTTCATGTTGAATCAATCAAAAAATTTCTTGCACGTCACAAGCAAGGCTGAGATATAGGTCAAAATTACATAAGAAAGGCTTAAAAATGCCTCTCATAAACCGCCTCAAGTCCAAGGGGCTATCCACGCAACATTAAGAGATAGCAAAGTGTGTAGATAGACTTGCTCTTTCTATTAAGCGTAAAGGTATCGGCTTGCTCATTCGTAAGCGTAAAGATGAGGAGCCTCTACGGCTTTAGCGTTATAGCATTCATGAACACCATTGCGAAATGGGCTGTGCGGCCTTAGAAAAATGGACTTTACTTAAGGAAAAAGCTTCTTTAAAGAAAGCCTGTGAACAGCCCCCCTTCTTCTTATAGCAGAGAAAAAATTTGCTGATCGTTTTGGTGAGTGCATAATAATACATCTAAACGCTATGGGGATTTTATAACAATTATCCTGAATAGACAATTTTAAATATCATACTCCATAGTATTTTTAGCATAAGCTTGACCAAGCTAGGTTTTATGAAATTCATTTTTTCCAACTTTTTATGATCACGAAAAAAGCTTTTCTTAAGAAAAACTTCAAATCATAGAGAACACTATATATAATTCGTTTTGTTATTTACAATAAAAATATAATAATATAAAAACTGATTGGGTACTTGCGCCATCAGGGGAATGAAGTAAGCATCAAAGCATACCAAATACTAAAGGCATATCTATGTGTAAGAAATATATTTATAAGAAAAATTTTTTGTTATGTACAATTGCTGGAACTTTCATTTTTTCTCATTTTGCTCCAACTTATGCAAATAGACAACCTCCTGAAATTATTAATGAGTTTAAGCTGGAGAAAGGAGAAAAAAAAACTCTTAATAACGTTTTTATCCGCAATGGATTGAGCGCAGTGCAAGCCTCTGAAAAAGCAATTGCCACAATTACGAACTCAACAATACATTCAGCTTCGTTTGCTTTTGCTGTATCACAAGGTGGACGTATTAATGCTAAAGAAGTGAAAGTCAATGCCTTGTATACTGGTCTATCAATTTCAAACGGTATCATTAACATTGAAGATTCATTCATAGAAAGCAAAAAAAAATCCGGTATTATTTTTCATAGCATTTTAGATTCTTTTCTGAAAGATGGTGAAGAAGTTATCAATAAGGCAATTCTTAACAATACAAAACTTCTTGTGAGAAATGGTGTCGGTATTTTAGGACCATCATCTTCAAAGTCTGTTGCCGAGGTTCAACTTAGAAATTCAGAAATTCGTTCTGATGTATTATTACAAAATAACGTAAAAAAGAAAACAGATTCAGATCCTCATCCTGTGACTTTTGTATTAACCGCCGATAATTCGATTATGGAAGGAAGAGCAAGAACCTTAGCAGTAAATACGACTGTTTTTAATTTAAACAACAATAGCAAATGGTATTTAAATGTAAGTCAATACGACATAAATCGTGATTTTAGTTCATTTAATTATGCACTCCATGACATTAAGCAACGAGCACTATCTACCGTTTCAGTACTGAACTTTAGTAATAGCTCTATTGTGTTTAATGCACCACATACGTTGGCAAAGAGTCAATATCAAACCTTGAGTGTAGGACGAACAATTGAGCTCCCTAATTCACACGAAAACAGGGACTCCGCTATAGAAACCGTTTATAATGCTGTAGGCAATGCAAGGATTTATTTTAACACAGAGTGGAGTAATGGTTTAGAAAGAGAACAACAAAAAACAGACCGCCTTCTTGTCCATGGGAATGTATTAGGCACCACAACAATTAATTTCAATAGCCTTTCAAAAGGTGGGCCATCAAAAGAAGAAGCTTCTATTCCCGCGAATATGCGTGGACTGTCGCTCATTCAAGTATCTGGAAAAACAGATGAAAATGCCTTCAAACTAGAAAATGGCTATGTCACAATAGGTAGTTTGCCTTATAAATATGTCTTAAATGCCTACGGACCGACATCACGTCTTGGAAAAGCAGAAAGCACACAAAGCTATTTAGGAGAAATAACTCAACAATCACAAGAAAAAAGCTCACAAACCGACACGACCCCCGTTATATTAGGCGGAATGCTTTCAGGGATTGAGAATAATATAAAAGGTGAATCAACACCAAATTCTGAGCAAGGAGGGAGCATACAAAACCATTTGAGAGAAAATCAGAATTTCTGGGATTTCCGCTTGCAAAGTGCAACGCTCGATGATGAAGGAAAGATCAGGGCTCTCGTTCCTCAAGTGGCAAGCTATTTGTCCATGCCTAACACACTATTCTTAGCTGGGCTGGCTGATGTAAACAATCAAAACACTTTACTGAACACAATACAAGAAACAGGCTTTGAGACAAAAGATCATAAAAAAAAAGGGATTTTCTTTTCTACTTATGGCAATAAAATGACATTATCCTCTCACCGTACGCCATTGCAATATGGCTATGGTGCCGATATTCACTATGCTGCTTTACAAGCAGGCTTTACATTAGTAGCTCTAGAAGAGCAAAATATGACCATCAATTTGGGTCTTTTAGGGACATATGGAAAATTAGCTTTCACTCCTAAAGATATGGAAGGTGCTGACAAGAGTATACTCAATAAATGGTCAATTGCTGCATATAGTGGACTGCGCCATAATAATGGTACATATATCCATGCTCTCTTTTCCTATGGAATGCTCAAGGGAGATATCATCACAGCTCTTATAGGAAAGACTGCAGAATTGAAAAACACTAATACATTCAGTGCATCGGCAACCATTGGAAAAAAGTTCAAAACCAGTACAAAAGGATTGGTCTTTGAACCACAAGCACAAGTTGTTTATCAGCGTCTCATGCTTAACACACTCTCAGATGTCGATGGCTTTGATGTAGATATGGGAAATCCTTATCAATACTCAGTGCGTGTTGGTGGGCGCTTAACGCAAACGACGCTTTCTATTGAAAAAGGTGGGATTCTTTCTTTCTATGGTAAATTGAATATTGTTAAAGCTTTTTCTAACAATGGCACTATACAAATTAGTGAATTGTTCCACCTTGATTCTATGGGCGCTGCCCTTGAAGGTGGATTTGGTGTAAATGCACAATTATCACAAAATATCGCCCTTCATGCTGATGTTAACTATCAACATAAGCTTCAAAAAACTGGTATATCTGGAGCAAGCTTTTCAGGCGGAATACGTTATCAGTTTTAAGAAAAGCAAAAAACAACTTATAGTCTATTCATTTTTAATAAAAAAGCAGTACGAATGTACTGCTTTTTTGCAATCTTTCGGCAAGAGCCATCAATAACAGTTCTTTCTATACAGCTTTCTTGAAAGGATTAATTTCCTTTAAACCAAATACAACAAAATCCTTTATCTCTCAATGACTGTTGAAGTTTCAAGAGAGCTGCCTCTTTGATTTATAAAAATCGAATGGATTCAATAAAAATTGTTGTATATCGATAAAAAATACAAAATACTTTAGCTTTTTTATATAAAAAAAATTCATAGTAAATAATTCTATATGCAAGAAAACCAACTGAAAGCTTTTTGTAAGCGCGCAACAAATCTTCTTCAAAAGCTTTGTAGAGTTTTTATAATAACAGCTTTAAGCAATAAACATCCTTGCAAGATATTTTGATTCTTAGCACTTTAAAACAAAAATACTTATCAAGCTAGGTTTTCTGAAATCCATTTTCGCTGCATTGCGCTTTCTATTTTAAAAGCTCTTCTAAGACCAATTTTTAAACGATAAATAACAAAACATAATATTCGTTTTGTTGTTTACAATAAAAACACAATGATATAGAAACTGAGTGGGTACTTGCGCCATCAGGGGAATGAAGTAAGCATCAAAGCGTACCAAATACTAAAGGCATATCTATGTGTAAGAAATATATTTATAAGAAAAATTTTTTGTTATGTACAATTGCTGGAATTTTCATTTTTTCTCATTTTGCTCCAACTTATGCAAATAAACAACCTCTTGAGATTCCTACGGTCCAAGTAGCTAATGGAGAGGAGAAAAACCTTCACAATGTTTTTGTTCGTGGTAAGTATGATGCCGTAGTTGCTAAGAAAGGTCACATTACCATTACAAACTCAATAATGCACTCAGGCTTTACTTTGCTTTCTGCAATGTCAGGTGGTCAAATTAATGCCAAAGGAATTGTGGGAAAGGCAGAAGAGCGTGGTTTGTCACTCACAAACGGCATAGTCCATATTGAAGATTCAACATTAAACGTCATAGGCCACAGCAAAGTCTATGGTATCAATTTTGGTTATATTCTAAGCTCTACAATAAAAGAAGGAGAAGAAGTTGTAAATAAAGCAATTCTTAATAATACAAAACTTCTTGTAAACGACGGTGTAGGTATTTTCGGACCTTATTATTCCACAGCTAATGCAGTGTACCTTAAAAACTCAGAAATTCGTTCTGATATGTTATTAAAAAATGAAGTCTCACCCTTCATCGAAATTCAACCTACTACTTTTACATTAGACGCTAATAATTCGATTATGGAAGGAAGAGCAAAAACGCTTCCTCAAAATACAACGGTTTTCACCCTAAACAATAACAGCAAGTGGCATTTAAAAATTAGTCTATTTGAATTGGAAAATAGTTTTAGTCTATTTGATTACAAGCTCCTTGATCTTAAGCAACGAGCGCAATCAATCGTTTCAGTCCTAAACCTTAATAATAGCTCTATCATATTTAATGCGCCGCATAAACTAGCAGACAATCATTATCAAACCTTGTATGTAGGAAGACATCCTGAAAAAGCAGAGCAAAACAGAAGCTCCGATGCAACAACGGTTTATAATGCATTGGGCAACGCAAGGATTTACTTTAATACCGAATGGAGTAATGGTCTTACAAAAGAACAACAAAAAACTGACCGTATTCTCGTTCATGGTGATGTCTCAGGCACCACAATGATCTATTTCAACAATCTTTCAAAGCATGCAGAACCATTCGATGACGAAGAAGATTCAATTCCTTTGAATATGCGTGGGCTCTCACTCATTCAAGTTTCTGGGCAAGCAAATGAAGATTCTTTCAAACTTGCTCATGGCTACACCACAATGGAGGGCGTACCTTATAAATACATACTCAATGGCTATGGACCAACATCCAACCGTGGGAAAGCCGATAGGGCACAAAGTCATTTAAGCGGAATATCACAAGAATCAAAACAGAAAGATACGCAAAATACCGATACATCATCTCTTAGAAAAGAAAACAACGGACAAGCTCCCTTGGAAGAAAATGAGAATTTCTGGGATTTTCGCTTGCAAAGTGCGACTCTCGATGATGAAGGAAAGATCAAAGCTCTTGTTCCTCAAATGGCAAGCTATTTGGTTATGCATAATGCAATATTCTCCTCTGGCTTGGCTGATGTAAAAAATCAAAATACACTGTTCGATAATATGCACGCAACAGTTTTTGGATTAGAAGGTCATAAAAAGAAAGGGGTATTCTTATCAACTTATGGCAACAAGGTAACGTTATCTTCTAGCCGTAGTCCATTGGAATATGGTTATGGTGCGGATGTTCGTTATGCTGCTATACAAGCAGGCATGACATTAGCAACGTTAGAAAATCAAAATATGACCGCGAATCTTGGTCTTTTAGGCACATATGGAAAGCTCGCTTTTACACCAAAAGATATGGAAGGTTCTGACGAAAGCATACTGGATAAATGGTCCTTTACAGCATATGGGAACCTCCACCATGACAATGGTCTCTATGTTAATGCACTTTTCTCTTACAGCATTTTCAACGGACATATTACAACAGCCCTTATCGGCAACACTACAGAGTTAAATAATACGGATACATTAAATATATCAGCTACCGTTGGACAAAAACTAGCAACTGGTGTTGAAGGAGTGTCCTTTGAATCACAAGTACAACTTATTTATCAACATATTGCATTTGGCACTCTTTCAGATATCGATGGCTTCCAGGTTAATATAAAGACCCCTCATCAATGGTTGGTCCGTATTGGAGGACATTTAACGAAAACAATGCTTTCCATTGAAAAAGATCGTGTTCTTTCTTTTTATGGTAAATTGAATGTCATCAAAGCTTTTGGTGAAACGCGCACTATCGATGTTATTGAATCTTTCCATATCGATTCTATGGGCTCTTCCCTTGAAGGTGGGCTTGGTATTAACGTGCAGCTTTCTAAAAATATCGCACTTCATGCTGACGTTAATTACCAACATAAACTTCAAAAAGCTGGTATCTCTGGAATTAATTTTTCCGGTGGGATGCGTTATCGCTTTTAGAAATCTTAGCTCTCTATTTTGACGCATGAGCAGCGCTGAGATGAAAACAGTTCTCTGCTATATTTTACTACATTACAAAAGTTGTAGTGTGTCAAAAAGTAGTTCATTTTTAGCAAAACAAAGAAAAATATCTTAAGGAACATTTCTATGCATAAGAATCTTTTGTTATGTACATCCGCTTGTGCTTTGTTTTTTTCTTCTTTTAATTTCACGTCTACCAGTACCGCTTCTGACTTAAGCCCTCAAACACGCCATACCCTTGAAGGGATTATAAAATTACCTGAACAATATCGCCATGCCATTGATTTAATAAACATACCAACACAAGCAGAAAAAAATCTTGAGAAGATAGCCTCTGGCGCCATGATGGAAGATAATTCATACTTCCACCAAGCACTTTATACCGATAACCAACGGCGTGTTGATGCTGAGCGCCAACAATGGATAAAGCAAGACAATCGCAAATGGAGTAAGTTACAAAATAAAGAACTTTCCAATACTTTACGCAAAGCAATACTTGATGCTTTGAACACCGATGAAATAACAAACGTGGAGAGAAAAGGAGAAACATCGTCTCCCCTATCTAAAGAGAATAAACAACCTCTTATTTACTCCAGCATAGGGCAAGGACTTGCTAATGATAAATTACCAGCTGCTAATATTGCCGCCCCACACAAAGACAATTCATCCTCAAGAGAAGATCGTGGAATTATACAGCCTAAAATAAATGAAAATTCGCAATCTGATATTGATCTCCAAACAAATACCACCTCCTCAGCATCGAAAACGACTCTTAATACATCCGCAGAAGCGCATGTGAAATTCCCCACAAAAGTTAGGAGAACCGCTACCGCTGATACCGAGAACACCTCTAAACTTACAGATAATGAAGCAGCCATAACTTCTTCTTCTCTTGATTTAGCAGAAAAAAGAAGAATTCTTACGCCACAAAAAGAAAGCTTTTTAGTCATGCCTATCGCAATGTTTTCTGTCGGGTTTTCTGATGTCAACAATCAAAATATCTCGTTAGACAATATGCAAATAACAATGTTTGAACCCAAAGATCATCCAGAGAAAAGCATTTTCTTATCCACTTATGGCAATAAGAGCACATTTTCTTCCAGCATTCAAACAAAACAAGATGGTGTTCAAGCAGATATTCGCTATACTGCATTGCAAGCAGGGGCAACATTAATAGCGCTAAACGATCAAAATATCAGCAGCAATTTTGGTTTTTTCGGAACATATGGGAAATTGTCTTTTAGTCCTAAAAACAAAGAAAGCTCTCATAAGAATATGCTGGATAAATGGTCACTCACCGCATATGGAAATATTCAGCATGATAGTGGCATCTATGCAAGTGCATTTCTCTCTTATGGAATTTTCAAAGAAAACAATAGCACAGCTTTCATCAAACATACCTCAAAAGTAAATAATAGTAAAACATTAGGAGCCGCTGCAACTGTTGGTCAAAAACTGTCAACCAGTTTGGAAGGTGTAATCCTAGAACCGCAAGCACAACTTGTTTATCAACGTCTCATGCTTGGCTCTTTCTCAGATGACGATACCTCTAAAATAGACAGAAGCAAACCTTATCAATGGTTGCTCCGTATTGGCGGACGTTTGACGCAAAACAAAGGCCATGCCCTCTCCTTCTACGGCAAACTGAACATGATCAAAACTTTTAGTAAAAACTTTCCGCTTGCTGCTATGGGATCTTTAATCGAAAGTGGTTTTGGTATTCAGGCGCACTTATCACAAAATATCGAGCTTCATAGTGATCTCAGCTATCAACATAAATTCAAAAAAGCTGGCATATCTGCAATAAATGTTGCCGCTGGAATGCGCTATCACTTTTAAAAATACTTGTATTCCTATCTTGAAATATAAAGCACTCTCATTATGTTTCGTTTTTGTCTCTTACAAAAGAAACATAATGAGGTCAAAGTTTTATTTTTTATGAGAGAGGGGGAATATTTAGGAATACATCCATATGAAAAAAAGTTTTTTACTACACACAGTTTCTGGAGTTCTGTTTTGTTCTTCCACCAACTTTTCTTATGCTCTTCATGATACGAATGCACAACCTACGATAAATCTCCCTTCTCCGAAACCCGCTCATGCTGAGAATCAAATAGGTGCATCCAGAACTTCTAATCTACATTCAAATGCATCATCTTCGTATCCACCTTCAACATCTAGCCCTACAAGAACGATCGTAAACCCTCCTTCTACAGAGAGTGAATCTACAACGCCTACTTCTACGAGTACGCTACCTCGCAAAACACAACTTGAAGGAAATTTAGTTGGAAATATAATTTCTTCTTCAAAACAAAACTCTAATCCTAGTCAAGGAAGTAAAAAAACATCGAAGACTAAAGTGACAGAAGGTGTACAATCTGAGCCTACAGCCACACAAGACACTCTTACACAATCTCCAACGACAGAAATAGCTCTAACAACAGGAACGGAAGTAAAATCTAGAAGACGTTCAGGTGTTCCCACCTCTTCTACAGACTCTTCCAGAAAAAAAACGCCCGAAAATTCTGCTGTATCCTCACAGTTAGAACCTACACAACCTTCACCGAATTTACAACCAACACTTACAAACTCTAAACCTACAAGAACGGAACCTATAAAACCAATAACAGAGCTATCACCAACACCTCAAGAACCAAAACTCGCACAGCCAATATCTTTAAGACCAGAAACTGGAAAAACAATATTACCGGTACCGCTAAAATCTGTAAAACCAGCGCCCGTACAATCTGCCTCTGCACAAAAAGTATCTGAAAAATCAGAGCTTGAAAAACCAATATCACCAATAAAACTACCTGAAAAGTCTACACAAATTGAGGATATAAGCTCTGGAGTTGAGGCTAAAAATGGTAAGACCATAACGCTACATAACAAAAAAATTCAAGACAATGGTTTTGCTGTACATGCAGAAGGAAATAATTCAAAAGTCAACATGATCGGGGGAAAAGTTAATGCGCGTTTTGTTGCACTAAGTGTATCAGACGGTGGAGAAATTGATGCCACAGATATTACTGCAACAGCAGAAACAGCTGGTTTGGTAAACATAGAGGGAACAATCAAACTTAAGGATTCAAGCGTACATATCACCGGAAATCATGAAGCGGACGGTATTATTTTCCGCAACAATCCGTATAATGCCCCTAGAAAACGATATACACACAATACTGAAAGGAATGCCAACGCCGTTCAAGAACAAGATGTAGCCGATATTGCTGATAAAGTAACTCTAGAGAATACAAAGCTTTTCGTTAACCATGGTAGGGGTATCAACCTTTATGGAACAGACATAAACGGTGAAGTCAGCCTTAAAAATTCAGAAATTCATGCCGATATTTTATTAAAAAATATAAAGAACAAAAATGCTTTCACAAACACTATTACACTGGTTGCGGACCACTCTTCTTTAGAAGGTCGGGTAAGAACTTCTAAAGATAATAGAACTGTTTTTGATCTAAAAGAGGGAACGAAATGGCTTTTAAAAGCGAATAAAAACGCCGAAAATAATGATAATGTTTCAGATGACCATATCCGGTCTAGTGTTGATGAAAAATCATACTCTAACCTTTCTGGATTGCGCCTTACAGATAGTGTCATTATGTTTGACAAGCCAGTGGAGGGACATTACCAAACTCTATTTATAGGACCTAATCTTCCGAAAGGAGATGGAACAGCTCATACAGCAACGGTTTATAGTGCAACAGGTGTTGCAGAAATTTATGTAAATACTCAATGGGATAAACGTTCTCCTATCACGGAGCAACAGACCGATCGCATTGTGATTAATGGTGATGTCTCAGGCCGTACTGTTGTTCACATCAATCTGCAAGAAACAGATAAAAAAATAACCGGTAGCTCTGCTGTTTGGGGAGAACACATAGCGTCACTTCCTTTAGGAACACATGGGATTTCAATCATTCAAGTTTCCGGACAAGCAAATGAAAATTCCTTCACGTTAGCAAAAAACTATATGACAATAGGGAAACAACCTTATAAATATGTACTTACAGGCTATAAACCTGGAACATCTCATGAGAGCCAAAATCTTTTTGGTAAGAACAGTAATTTCTGGGATTTCCGCTTACAGAATGCCTACCTTGATAAGGATAAAAAAGTTCGAGCACTTTTACCACAGGTAGCAAACTATTTAACCATATCTAATACTTTATTTTCTGCTGGATTTACTGATGTAAACAATCAAAACACGTTGTTAGACAATATGCGAACAACAGTATTTGGAGCAGAAGACAATAAAAAGGATGGTATCTTTTTCTCTTCCTACGGCGAGAAAGTCACCTTATCTTCCAACCGCGATCCACTGCATTATGGTTATGGTGCTGATGTAAACTATACTGCTTTACAACTGGGTGTCATATTAGCCGCCTTGGAAGGCAAAGACATAAGCACACACTTTGGTTTTTTAGGAACATATGGAAAACTTAGTTTGACACCAAAAAAGATGCAAGATTCTGAAAAGACGACTCTTGATAAATGGTCACTTGCCGCTTACAGCAGCTTCCAACGTAGCAATGGTATATATGTAAATACACTTCTTTCTTACGGAAAGTTAAAAGGAAATATTACCACAGCTCTTGTTGGAAATGCCGCAAAACTGGATGGTACTGATATGCTTAATATATCTGCAACCATTGGACAGAAATTAGCAACCAACACAAAAGGATTGGTATTTGAACCACAGGCACAATTCATTTATCAAAATCTCATGTTTGATATCTTCTCAGATGCCGATGGCTTAAAAGTAGACATGGGCAATCCGCGTCAATGGTTGGTGCGTATTGGTGGACGTTTAACAAAAACTACAATGGCTGCTGAAGAACGTAAGGCTGTTTCTTTCTATGGCAAAGTAAATGTTATCAGAGCTTTTGGTGATGGTAAAACAATAAAAATTGCTGATACCTTTCATGTTGATCCTACCGGCTCTTCAGTTGAGGGAGGCATGGGGGTGAATGCACATCTTTCTCAAAATATCGTACTAAACGCCGATATCAGCTATCGGCAAAAACTGCAAAAAGCCGGTGTGTCTAGCACCAATTTGTCTGGCGGAATACGCTATCGTTTCTAAAGCAGAAGCTAATTTTAACTTAAATAAAAGGGCAGCACAAAGTGCTGTTTTTTTATTTAAACTTATATTTTTTAAAATTCTCAAAAATCATTATCACATCAAAAAAGATTTTGACTTATAATATTTCTTTTACATATTGAATAAAAAACTGAACACCATAGCATTCTCTCATTTCCAACCTGTTCATCTTAAGTCAATCAACACTATTCGCTTGCACATCACAAGCAAAAGCCTTGGGGTATGGATAAAAATTATTTAAATGCCTCTTATGAACCATAACGCAAGAGGTATCTCAATATTGAAAAATGGCAAGGTAAATGATGATATCAGCTTACTCCCTTCATATGCATAAAAATGGCAGCTTTTGTAGTGTTATTTTGTAGCATTTATAGAGGCTTTATACTATTCACGAAGCAACTATTGTGAAATAGGCGCTAGCATTGAGAAATGTCCCTTTTAAACAAAGTGCGTGAATTAGGAACAACAAATTCATTCTATTTTGAGTATTTTGTTTAAGTTTAAGAAAAACTATCTTTATTACCAATTTCCTAAAATTACTTTACTAATTAGAAAATATTTTGGTCGTATACGCAACGATCAAAAGGGATCTTGAAAACCCTAAGTTCGAGAATAAAAATAACCCCACTGTGTGGGTGTCCCAGGATTCCGGGAGTTTTTTCTATGTCCAGGTGCTTTCAGCACTAAAAGCAAAATGCTGACTAGGGTTCAGTGTTTTCAAGCTCCCGGAATACCAAT
>NZ_JBHILZ010000040.1:0-3136 GCF_042193725.1 Bartonella sp. OT172YNZD
AAGAAAAAAAGAAGTGGTTAAAAAAGAAACCCACTAAATTTACCGATAGCAAATTTGGACAGACTAACAAAGCCTATAAGAGAGACGATTTGTTTGATCCTAATAAAATTGTTAGTTGGACAGTAAAAGGGGAAGAAGTATGGGGCACCAATATTGAGAGAATGGAAACAGGAAGAGCACCTATAGGATATGATGGTGAATCAGTTGAGCTGCATCATCTCTCACAAACGCATGAGAGTCCCATAGCAGAAATTAGCCATGAATCTCATAAAAAATATACTTCTGTGATTCATGATAATCCCAAAACACATCAATCGCTTATAGAGAGAGAAAAGTTTGGTAAGTGGAGAGAGGAATATTGGAAGGAACGCGCTAAAGGATATAGAGAACAAACAAACAATAATTTAGGAGGAACAATCAATATGAAATGGAGTATCATAGGGATAGATTTTGACAGATGGGGACAAGAGCATCGGTAGTAAATGCTCTACGGTTAATTGAAAAGAGAAAAAAGAAGTTTGGAGAATAATTAATGAAAACCTATACCTTAGATGATGTTGCAGTATTAATTGATAAAGTGAATAAATATGATGATGAGATTATCAATTTGGGTACTGCAGACAATGCAGTTGATGATCTACTGATTGAAAAGGCGGAGAAAGCTCTCGGTTTACAATTTACATCTTCTTATAAGAGTTTTTTAAAAAATTATAAAGGAGGAGAAATTGGAGGTTATGAAATCTGTAGCGTTTATAGGGATTGTGGAATAGGTATTGCTGCTGGTGATATTGTTTTTCGCAACTTAAATAATAGAAAAAGGGGTTTTGCGACACCAGAACAGCTTATCGTAAGTAGAACAGATTTTGGTGAGACTTTTTACTTTGATTATACGCAGTTTCGGGATGGTGAATGCCCACTCTATGTCATGCTTCCATCTGAAGATTGCGAATATTACGCAAGTAATTTTTATGAATTCCTTTGCAAAAGAATTAAAGAAAGCGTGGGAGTTGAGATACCTGATGGAGACCAACCAATTGAAAAGATTGAGAACACTCCCACTCCGCAACCTATCCCTTTTTACAAGAGCTTTTGGAAAAAACTATGGAGGAGGGGCAATTGATAGGGGAAATATGTAGCGTTTATGATACAAACTTTGAGATTGTTCGTAGTGATGATATTGTTTATAAAAACTTAAATTATAGAAAAAATGGTTTTGCAACGCCACAGCAACTTATTGTTAGTAGAACCGATTTTGGAGAGACATTTTTCTTCGATTATTCTCAATTCCAGAATGGAGAATGTGCACTCTATTTTGATTTTCCACCCAAAGATCCACAATATTATGCAAGTAACTTCTATGAATTCCTCTGTAAAAGGATTACAGATAATTTGAAGTAAATTTCTTTGTATGGTGGTTTTACTTCCAAATTGCAATGTTAAACCACCATTATTTTTTTCTTTTCAAGAATGCAAGCATCGTTAATATTTTTTAGGGGGGATAATCTATGAAAAGCTATACTTTAGCTGATGTTGCAGTATTAATTGATAAAGTGAGTAAATATGATGATGATATTATCCATTTTCGTACCAAAGATAATGCAGTTGATGATCTTGTGATTGAAAGGGCGGAGAAAGCTCTCGGTTTACAATTCACATCGTCTTACAAGAGTTTTTAAAAAATTATAAAGGCGGGGACATTAGTGGTGAAGAAATCTATAGTCTTTATGAGCATCCTATAGGTGTTTCTGTTAATGACGTTGTTTACCAAAACTTAAATGATAGAAAACAAGGCTTAGCAAAACCACAGCAGCTTGTTGTGAGTAGAACAGATTTTGGTGAAACCTTTTACTTTGATTATACTCAATTTCAGGATGGAGAGTGCCCACTCTATTTTGAGGTAATATCTGGAGATTCCCTTTATTACGCCAGTAATTTTTATGAATTTCTCTGTAAAAGAATTAAAGAGTATGCAGGAGAAGATTTATGAAAACCTATACCTTAGATGATGTTATACAACTAGTTGATAAATAGGATAATTGTGATTTATAGACCGTTATGAAAACATCTCAATAGAAACTGACAATTATAGAGATGAGAAAAATCCTTTTTAATAGATCGTGTCAGTCTTGTCAGTGTTGTCAGTTTTTTTTAGAGCCTATATTATTTTTTAAAATGAGAGAAAATTAAAAACATTATATTTCAATAGGTTAATGTTTTTAAGACATAATTCATATCAATTGTACAATCTTTAAAGATAACCAATGATGTGAATTGATTAAAACTTGTCAGTTATGTGTCAGTAAATTGAATTGATAAACTAGATTATTTTAGTGAGTAATTAAAGTGTGTCTTATGAAAATCGTATGAAAGTGTAAAAACTGATCGCGTTATCAAAATCCCTTTAATGAATTCTTATCAGTCACTTAAATAGATAACCTTATGATTTTAGTGAGTGATTAAAACGTGCTTTATGAAAATCATGTGATCCTTTAAAGTCTTTCAAAAGAATAGAAATGAAGTTAATTAAATCCATTTTGAATGAATTGAGAAAAAACTGAAAAAAATGCTAAAAAGCGGATAATTTTTTTAAAAGAGTTTTTAAATACTGTTTATCTACAGCCTGTGAACAGGGTCAGATCAGCAAAATAGTGAAATTTGCTGTTCATTTCACGAGTTAATCAAGACAAATGCACTAAGTGTTTTAAGATATCAAAATATGTATTTTGAAGCGTTTTATGAGGCAGTTTACAGATAGATTTTGAAGGTTTTTCAAATCCTTAAAACCTTCAAAACTCATAGATGAGGCGTCCTTTGAAGGTTTACTTTATGAATGCAAGGGGACATGGTTTAGCAAATTTATCCTTTATATTTATGGGGATATTGATGTATTAAACATTGACGTGCTAAACAGTTTTGGTTAGAGGTCTTTTTATATAAATATGGGGGAAGAGATTTTCAGCAGTTAAAATAAAGCAGTTTTTGTGTGTCACTTTTCTTTGGTTACAGAGGCATGTGCTTTTTTTAAAAGCGTTATAGGGCAGTGGCTGTTTTGATTGGTATTGTTAGCGGTTCATGAAGTTTTTTTAAAGAGTGCTTCATGAATAGTGCAAAGCGGGGGCAATCTGTATTGTTTTGT
>NZ_JBHILZ010000041.1:0-2958 GCF_042193725.1 Bartonella sp. OT172YNZD
ACTCCTTGAGACACTTCCTTAATGCGCTGATTCACATTCTTGATATTCCTATCAAGGCCTTCAAAGGCACTCCCAACATTAGTAAAGACAATTGGTGAACTCACGCCATCTGCTGTAATACTGGATAAATTATAGATTGGATTTTTAAAAGTGCCGTTCTCAAATGAGGCACCACCACCCAAATACGTAGTAATACTGCTACCAAGGCTATAAAGCTGGGAACCATTGATTGCATCACTTGAGCTCGCTGAAACATCTCCATTCTTAAGAGATGTTATCTTACTGATTTCTTTATTCTCTCCATGCGTTGCTACAAAAGCGCTTTTAGCTGTATCCCACAACAAGGCGTCACCTTGAACAGTGGTGATTTCTTTTTCAATCTCTTTGCTAATTTCATCCTTAACTTTCTCGAATTTATCTTTAACTTTTTCGAATGAAGTACCAACACCGGTAAAGGCAGAAGCTACATCATTATAAGTTGCATCAGCGACACTGCCCTTAGAGTCAAACTGCTTAACCGTGAATTTGGGGGCCGTCCATTGACCATTCTCATAATGAGCGCCTCCACCAAAATACTTCGCAACCTCTCCACCCAATGTATGAAGCTGAGATCCATTAATGGCTTCTGTTGAGGCTGCACTAATCTCACCATCCGCTAGGAATTTAATCTTGTTATTTGTCTTGGCTTCATCTTCACCATCTTCACCATGCTGTGCAACAAAGGCATTGTCCTTCTCACTCCATAATAAAGCATCGCCTTTAACCTCTTGCGTAATATTCGTTATATTTTGAGTAAAATCTTTGAATTCATTCGTTATTTTCTCACTTGCTTCCTTGATATTTGTATCAAGCTGACCCTTGTTAACAGCTTCATTATCTTGTGTTGCTGCCTTGACACCTGATAGCGTCCGATCAGCACTCTTACTATCAGCTATATTGATTTCATTGCCGCCTTTTTCGCCACCAATTGTGATACGTCCTGTATCTCCATCAGCTTGCTTAACAAGGTTCTCACCTTCTACTTTGGTAATCGCATTATTAACTTGATTGGTAATATCATTGGTAACCTTATTCTGGACATTCGTAAGAGAACTACCAACTCCAGCCAAAGCTTCAGCTACAGTGGTGTAACTCTTATCTTCTGAGTTCCCATCATCCTTAACTGTCTTAACTTTGAAACTTGGTGCTTTCCATTCTCCACCCGTATATCCAGCGCCACCGCCAAAATACTGAGCAACCGTCTCTCCCATCGAATAAAGTTGACCACCTGTGATTGCATCAGTAGAGCCAGAAATAATATTTCCATCTAAAAGATGTGTAATCTTGCTCTTTGTTTTTGCATCATTCTTACCATGATCTGCTATAAATGCTTTATCATTCTCACTCCACAACAAAGAATCCTGTGCAACTCCTTGAGACACTTCCTTAATGCGCTGATTCACATTCTGGATATTCGTATCAAGGCCAGTAAAAGCTTTACCAACATCTTTAAATTCAGTTTTTCCCACCTTCCCCTCTGAAGAAATAGTCGATAATTTATAGCTTGGACCTGTAAAAGCACCGTCATTAAACTTCGCATCTCCACCTAAGAAGCTTGCGATATTTTGAGAGAGGGTATTAATTTGGCTACCATTAATGGCTTCTGTTGAGCTTGCACTAATCTCACCGTCTGCTAGGAATTTAATCTTGCTATTTGTCTTGGCTTTATCTTCACCATGCTGTGCAACAAAGGCATTGTCGCTCTCACTCCACAATAAAGCATCGCCTTTAACCTCTTGCGTAATATTCGTTATATTTTGTGTAAATTCTTTGAATTCATTCGTTATTTTCTCACTTGCTTCCTTGATATTTGTATCAAGCTGACCCTTGTTAACAGCTTCATTATCTTGTGTTGCTGCCTTGACACCTGATAGCGTCCGATCAGCACTCTTACTATCAGCTATATTGATTTCATTGCCGCCTTTTTCGCCACCAATTGTGATACGTCCTGTATCTCCATCAGCTTGCTTAACAAGGTTCTCACCTTCTACTTTGGTAATCACATTATTAACTTCCTTATGAAGATTGGTAAGGGAAGTACCAACACCCGCAAAAGCAGAAGCCACATCATGATAGCTTTTATCTTCTTCGGCGCCATCTTCCTTAACAGTTTTTATTTGAAAAGTTGGACCGTTCCAGTTTCCATTGCCAAAGTCAGCACCACCACCAAAAAAAGAAGCTACCTTACCACCCAGTATATTGATCTGGCCACCACTCACCGCTTCATTTGAATTTATACTCAGATCTCCACCCTGCAAACCGGTGAGTTTGCGTTCCTTACTATCTTTATTCAGAAGACTGATTTCCCACCCACCAGTACTCTTACCAATTGTAATAACACCTGTACCCTTACCATCAGCTTTATCATTTCGGAGCAGCTTCTGCTCTTCCTCTTGCTGAACAAGGAGGTTTTCCTTTACCTCTTTAATTTCATTATCAACATTTTTGAAAGAGGTGTTCACACCATCGAAAGCGCTTGCCACATTATTATATGTTTGTCCCTGAACAGTATATGTAGGTCCCTTACCTTGAAGCGCATCTACATCTTCACCCAAATATTTTGATATATTCTCGCCAAGAGAAGACACATTATTGTTTGCTGTTGTTATATCAGTAGCATTCTTACTTATCTTAATATTAGCTTCTGTAAGAGCATTCGTGTTTTTAGTGACATCACTATTCGTTGCAAAAAGCTGAGAACCATTAATGGCTTCGGTCGATTCTGCTGAGAGTGTTCCTTTTTTAACGCCTTTTAGCTCTTTATTGCCAACATCAATGCCAGCGGTCGTTATTTTCGGACCACCAGTAATTACCAAACCCGTTGCGTCTAAGCTATTCTCTCCTGCCTTTAAGCTCGTTAATGTGATGTCGGGAGCTAAATCAAATTTTACTTTATTGTCTTCTTTCCCTTTTGTTATA
>NZ_JBHILZ010000042.1:0-2947 GCF_042193725.1 Bartonella sp. OT172YNZD
AATACGAGAGGGAGATTATAGATGAAAAACGCGATAAATGCAACGGTCGATAAAAATCCTTGGGCGCGACCTAAAATTCAGCCCAATGGAACAGCACAAAACCGCAACAGTGATGACATTGCTTTATGGAATGAGCTTGTGGATTCAGTGAGAGCTTTAGGACAAATGAATGATTGGTCTAAGGCGGAAGTGGCGCGGCGCATAGGCATGCCGGATGGGACGTTTTCGCAATGGTATGCGGGCAGTTATGCGGGACAGTTGGGGAAGCAAAATGCGAAGGTTCAACAATGGGTTGAGGTTTTAAAGGAAACAGCGGGGTTTTTGGAGCGCATTCCTGAAAAGCCGGCTTTTCAGAGGAATCGAATTGCTAGTGAGATCATTGATACTTTAACACTGGCGCAAAGTACGGGGGATATGGTGATGATTACGCTTGATGCGGGCAGTGGTAAGACCGAAACCTGCCGCCATTACCGCGCGACCCGCCCGCATGTTTACCTTGTGACAGCAAGCCCGCATACGCGTAGTGTTCATGGTATTTTGAATGATATGGCAGCAGAATTGGAGGTGGTGGAATATAATCCCACCCGCTTAACGCGTGCGATTGGCAAAAAGTTAGAGCGCGTGGGCAGTGGCACGTTGTTGATCGTTGATGAGGCGCAAAATTTAACGGATGAAGCGATTAATCAGTTGCGCCACTTTGTTGATATCAATGGTACGGGGTTGGCTTTGGTTGGCAATGATGAAATCTCTGGACGGTTGGTTCATCGTCAAAATGGTCCCTCTTATGCGCAAATTAAAAGCCGATTGGCGATGCATTTGAAGCGTCGCAAGCCCTATAGTGAGGATATTGCAGCGCGCATTCATGATTGGGGGATTGAAGATGTTGGTGCGATAAAGTTTTTGACGGGAATTGGTTTGAAAGCAGGAGCTTTGCGGCAAATTGACAAAACCATGATGTTGGCACGCATGGCAGCGCTTGGAGATGGGTGTGAGGTGACCCTTAAACATGTCAAAGCGGCATGGAAAAACCGTGACGTGGAGGAATTGGCATGATCCCTTTATGCGACAAAGAATTATCCGATACGCTTGTTGGTCTTTATGACGATTATCAATGCGGTTTTGATATTGGAGAAAAGCTTAAATTGTGTGTTGATTTGGCGTTATTGCTTGAATTGGAGTTGAGTGTTCACCGTTTGGGGGAGGCTGATGCGGTTTTGGAAGGCCAAGTTGTGGAAGCTTTACGTTGTAGCCAAGCGCTTCATGCCAAGAGTGATGAGGGTGAGAAAGGAACGGTTATTCATATGGATTTTGGAGGCGGAAAATGATGGAACGGAACCCTTATATGGTGAGAGATTGCTTGGTTGCTTTGCGTTCTGCTTTACTCAAGCATGAAATGGAGGGCATTTTTCTGAGTGCGAAAGATGTTCGAGAATTGAATGATTATTTGCGTCGTCTCGCGGGCTATAATCATATTTTAGGTCATGAGCTTATGCGGTGTCGTTGGCAATTGAAAGCGGGATATGACCCTTTATCGGGTTCTGTTTTACCGTTTCGTCGGTTTCAAAAAACACAGGAGGAAGTTGGTGATGAATCCACAAATTGAACTTGAAGGTACGCGTTATATGAAGGATGCGAAAGGGGCTTTGGTGCCAGTAAGCCTAATCCGCCCTGCGGATTTGCTTGAGGATGAAACGGTGCGCAAAATTATGAGTTTTGCGAAAGAATTATCGGCAAGGATTGCACGTTTTAACAGCCATACGATTGCGGATTTGAGTGGTTTTGATAGCTTGCTTGCGCAAGAATATGGTGTGGAGCGGCGTGGCAAAAAGGGCAATTGTACTTACACAAGCTTTGATGGTTTGCAACGCATTAAGGTGCAAGTTCAGGAAAGTGTTGATTTTGGACCGCAATTGCAAATTGCCAAAAGCCTTCTTGATGAGTGTTTGAATGAGTGGTCTGCGGATGCACGCCCTGAAATCCGTGCGATTATTACGCGTGCTTTTAATACGGATAAAGAAGGTAAGGTGAATCGGGGGGAAATCTTTATGTTGCTGCGTTTGGATATTGATGATCCACGCTGGAAAGAGGCGATGCGTGCCATTCGTGAAGCTATTCGTGTGACGACATCTAAGGAATATGTGCGTTTTTATGAGCGCGATACATTGGAAAGCCCTTGGCGGGCTGTGACGCTTGATTTAGCCAAGACATAAAAGGGAGATAATAAG
This sequence comes from Bartonella sp. OT172YNZD, assembly GCF_042193725.1. Lineage (NCBI taxonomy): Bacteria > Pseudomonadati > Pseudomonadota > Alphaproteobacteria > Hyphomicrobiales > Bartonellaceae > Bartonella > Bartonella sp. OT172YNZD. The sequence continues at coordinate 2,226 of NZ_JBHILZ010000042.1, forward strand.
GGGATACCATGTCTTTAGCGGCTATTCATATGGGCAAACGCGCGTTAGGTCTTGATGATGAGACCTATCGCGCACTGCTTTTTCGATTGACAGGCAAGCAATCGGCAAAAGATTTGAATTTTTCAGAACAGCGCTTTGTGATGCAAGAAATGCGAGCATATGGGGGTGAGGTCAATGGCAAGCTTTTAGAGGGAAAATATGCCAAGAAGCTCCAGGCGCTCTGGATTGCTGGGTGGAATCTTGGCATTATCCGTGATCGTTCAGATAAGGCGTTGCTTGCCTTTGTGAAAAGACAGACAGGCGTTGATCATATTCGCTTTTTACGCGATAGCGATGATGCATGCAGAGCCATTGAGGCGTTGAAAGGTTGGTTGCAGCGTGAGGGTGGGGTTGACTGGAGAGGGAAAAACCGCGAAGATTCATGGAGGAAGAAACCAAGCATTTCCATTTTGTGTGCCCAATGGAAGTGTTTAAATCCGGATGCTGTGTTTGAGCTTGGGGCTTTTCATCAAAGTGTTATGGCGTTAAGTGGTAAAGCTTTGGGCGAGATGAATGGGAGCGATTTTAGAGAAGTGATGAATGTTTGGGGGCGGAAAATCCGTAAAAGTGTAAAAAGCGAGGGGTAAGCATGTATGCAAGAGGAAGTCTATAGCGATTTTCCTGCCTTATTGCGAGAAATAGCTGATGTTGCGGGCAGTGAAGCAGCATGGAATATGATGCGG
>NZ_JBHILZ010000043.1:0-2474 GCF_042193725.1 Bartonella sp. OT172YNZD
GCTCGTCTTTCTTCAAAACTTTCTCTTTATGGAGATTTAACTTATCAGCATAAATTTAAGAAAGTTGGTTTTTCTGGGTCCATTTTTTCAGGCGGGTTACACTATCTTTTTTAGCTATACATAAACTATATAGTAACTTATATATAAGTATATATTGTTATTTTAAGTATTAAAAGTAGCTCTTTAGTTTTATATTTATTTTATTTTAAGAAGTTTGTTAGCTTAAATATAGATATTATTCTTAAATGAATAAAAATAGGGCAATAGGAGTCGGGAAGAGTTATGGTTTATGTATTTCAAAAACATGTATTTTTGTGTAACTTTACAACAGCTATTCTTTATTTTTTGCAGGTTACTTATGTTAGTGCTGCAGGATCTTCAAGTGATGCAGGAGAGGCATTTTATAAATGTGTTGATAGAAAAACATACTTTCTCGCAGATAAAGTTTATTACTTAAAAAATTTTCAGGAGGCTGCGCCTATTGCAGCTATATATGTAGAAAAAGCTGGCACTGTTGTTAATGCCTCTCAGATAACAGTTTATGGCGATAATCCAGATAAAATATCTGCCTATGGGGCGTATGTAAGAAATGGTGGAAAACTTAATCTAACAGCTGCAGATTTTAAGGACATACCTGCTCTTCGTGCTCAAAATGCAGTCATTAGCATGACAGTAGGGGAAATTAAGGGCGTTTCACATGCTATTTATGCATGGGGAAAAGAAACGGATATTGCTTTAGTGAGTGTGAATATCGATATTCAGCCAGATAATTTGAAGGTAAAAGGGATCGGTATTATGAGTGTTTTTGATGCAATGGTTAGAATGTCAGATGGTACCGTTAATTTTAATCAGATTGGCTCATTTTCAACTCGGTTTGGGGGGAGGTATCTTCTTGATACTATGGGTATTACGGGGCAAGGAAGGAGGGAGGAAGCTAGAACAGATGGTGATGGCGCTATGGGAGTATTGCCGGAAGCTTTTGAGGTTTTTCAAGGGGGGGATGTTCATTTGAAAAACAATTTTATTCATCTTAATCATATGCATGCATTCTTGATTAAAAACTTTTCAGGTTATGTAGACGATAATGGCAAATTAATTCAAAAATATGTTTCACCAGATGGTTTTAAGAATACAAGTATTAAGATAGAAAAAAACAATATTTCTGTGAAAGGGGAGGGAGTACATGGCCTGTTCTTTAATGTTTTAGCTCCAGAAGAGCTTGTTAAGGTGTCAGGGAAACGAAATAATGAAAAGATTTTAGAAACCAAAACAGTTATCACGGGGGGGGCAGTTGTTTATTTATCACAGACAAATATGACAGTTCCAGATGGTATTGCGATTTATGCGAAGGGGAATAGAGGCTATGAAGTTAAAGGAACTCTTGAATTATCGGATGAAACAAAGATCTCCGGTGATTTGTTGCTAAAAGCTAACAATAACTCTTCTCTATTGGTGAAAGCAAGCGCTTCTTCTCTTACAGGAGGTACGCGTGTTGAGGATAGTTCAACTGTTGATTTAGAGTTAACGCGTGGTTCAACATGGTATCTTACTAAAAGTAAATACAACGGGTTACAAGACTCTGTTTCATCGCTTTCATCTCTAAGTCTTTCCAATAGTACACTGATCTTTGATGATGAAGATATATCGAGTGATTATCAAACGCTGCGCATTGGAAAAAGCACGGATATAAATGAAGGAGACAAAGTAGTATTGTCAGCATATAAAAAAGCTTATAGTGCTGAGGGAAATGTTCAGATTAAGTTGAGTGCATTTTTGAATGATGAGGGTTTGTTTGATCCCCAAAGGACGGATCGCATTTTGATCTATGGTGATGTTTCTGGAACGACTCTCATTCATGTGCAAAATTTTTTAAAAGTTTCAAGAAAAGAGGTATATGACGGAAAAGATCAAAGCATTTCACTCATTCAAGTTGCTGGAACAGCAAAGGAAGATTCTTTTAAGTTAGCCAATGGTTATACTACGGTGAATGGTTTTCCTTATCAATATCGTCTTCGTGGTTATGGTCCGAGTTCGCCTTTTGGAGAAGCGGATGTTACGCAAAGATTAGTGGAAGGCGAGGGGAATTTTTGGGATTTTCGTCTTGAAGGTATCTATATTTATTCTACAGTAAATTCTTATAATAGTATATCTGTTGCACCTTCTTCCTTTACATCATCTCATCCTGTTGATCCTTCCCCTTTGCCACCCAATCCACTTCCTACATCATTAACATTTACTACACCTGCTTCTTCTATATCCTCTGATCCTGTTGATTCTTCCCCTTTGCCACCCAATCCACTTCCTACATCATTAACATCTGCTACACCTGCTTCTTCTATATCCTCTGATCCTGTTGATCCTTCCCCTTTGCCACCCAATCCACTTCCTACATCATTGACATCTGCTACACCTGCTTCTTCTATATCCTCTGATCCTGTTGATCCTTCCCCTTTGCCACCCAATCCACTTCCTAC
>NZ_JBHILZ010000043.1:2574-2863 GCF_042193725.1 Bartonella sp. OT172YNZD
ATCATTAACATCTACTACACCCTCTGTATCGGTATCTCCTCCATCTGCGGATTCTGTTTCTCCTGCTTCTGCCTCTGTTGAACCAAAGCCTTCTACATCTTCTGACTCTATTGATCTTTCGTCTAATCTTCCTATGACGCTTGATGTTCAGTCTAATCTCCAAATTAGAGCTGTTGTTCCTCAATTACCAACTTATCTTCTTTTGCCAAATACCTTATTTCATGCTGGTTTAGTGGATATGACCACGCAAAATAAGACGTTAGAGACCATGCGGAATGCTTTTCATTCC
>NZ_JBHILZ010000044.1:0-2859 GCF_042193725.1 Bartonella sp. OT172YNZD
CGCCCAGCCAGTCTTAGTGCCTAGATCAAGACAGAGAATGGTTTGTGCATTAGTGATCATAATCCCCCCTTAAGGCTCTACGTATTTATATGTGTGCTATGACAGAACGTGTTGTGATTGCCTGTCTTGCAAAAATGTTTGTGAAAAAGTATCCTGCCAAAGATTCTAAAAAAGTGGGGTGGGGAAAGATGCAAGAATGGATAAAGATATTTCTTACGGGTTTCCTGTCATTTATCGGATCACTTTCAGTAGCGCTTATTTTAAGATGCAAAGACCGTAAAGAAGCCGCAAAAAAACGAGCACAAGATAAGAAATGGGTAATCAAGAAATTTGCAGAAAGCGAAAAACAAACTGCAGCTCTTGAAGAGCAAGCAAAATCAACAAAAGATATTGCAAAATGGTCAGAAGAACATATTAAAATTTTGTTAGATAACAAAAGAGTACAGGATTTAGGACCGCCACTTTCCATATATGCAACTGGACCGCATCTTCCAACAAAGGACAAGTGGACGCTTCTTTTCTTAAAGGTAGAAAATAATGCACAAACTGTCGTCCATATTTTAAATATAAAGCTAAAAGATAGTTCTCGCTTTATTCTTGGATATGGCATCATATACAAACCTAGGCAAAAAACTTGGCAAATACAATCACCATATGTTAATCCTGACGCGGTTGCAGAATCGCGAGTATTCCCTGGCTTCTGTGATAAAGCAAAGAATTTTCGAACGGGACCAGAAATCGATGTTAATATTTCTGTAGCTCCCTCAGAAGGCAAACCTTCAAAAATCCTTATTTTTGTAGCAGCACGTGAAGAAGATATAAAAGACCAAGTTACTTTAATCATTACCCATACATCCCCACTGCAACCAGAAACAAAAATGACTGTAACAACACAAACCGACCTCATAGACTTTAAAAAAGTGGATTAACTCAATTCAGACGCACACTACACGCATCATTTATTAATTTGATTTCTTCTTCTCTTTTTTTGATGAGGTCATCCCTTAAGAAGCCAAGATTACTTTCGACTAAAGCTGTAAACAAAAGTAGCTCATTTAGGCGATGAAAAGATGACAAATCTTGAGAAAAATAATTATCAAACCAAGTTGTAAAAGCTTGCGTAAAGGCAGATGAAAACCATTGATTAAAATCATCGTATGGCAATAACGGAAAATAATTTCTATCATCACGCGCAAAAATATTTTGCAGTATATAGACAAGATAACCTGTTGATGAGGGATCTATGCAACTTTCACATGTCTGATTAGGCGAGCGAACACCATAATATATATCTTCACGTCCAATCTTATTAACAAGATTAATCAACTTGACCTTACTTATAGTGATATGTGGGACATCTATCATCTCTGATCTTTCTCTTTAAACCTGTGAAGGGTGCTGTTGCTGTTCATTATTATCTGTAGAAGCAGCAGTAAAAGCAGATTGTGAAGATAATTTAGAATCACATGATTGCGTCCTATAAAAAAACGAGAAAAAGTCTTCTGCCTTAATCGGTGCTCCAATTCTTTTGGCTTCATTCAAAAGAATTGGGATATGTTTTGTTGGAATTCTCCCACCAGTTCCACCTTTTGATATAGGACGGAGCCAGACATATACGCGTGTTCTATGCACCCCAAGCAACTGAGATACCCTACGAACCCCACCTAATAGATTTATTATTTCCGAAAATTGTTTCATAGCACATTATGTAGCGATTATAAAAACAATGTCAAGAAGGAAAATTAATAATGAAACCACATGTTGCTAAATTAGAAAATGACGATTGTATACAACGTACCTACAATAAAGATATGACAATAAGTATCTCACAATGGTTGCAAAATGCCTTATCTGAAGCTGGATTAAGCCAATCAGAGCTTTCAAGACAGCTAACCGCTTCTTTAGGTCGCTCGATAGATCGTGCTGCCGTCAATAAAATGCTAAAAGGAACAAGAGATATTTCTGCTCGAGAATTATTAGAAATATCAAAGCTTACAGGTGCTTCTATTCCTACTAATCACTTAGTTCCTTTGATTGGATCTGTAGGAGCCGGAGGAGAAATAATCGCAATAGATTCTGGTTGTCTAGAAGAAGTAGAAGCCCCGCCATCTGCTCCTAAAGGAACTGTTGCTGTTCGCGTGGTAGGTGATTCTATGTTTCCAGCCATTGAAGAAGGAAGCCTTCTTTTTTATTCCTATCATTTGCCACCAGAGGATCTTATTAACAACCGCGCCATCATAAAAACTAAATGTGGAAAAGTTTACATCAAAGTATTACGTCTAGGGAAAGAAAAAGGGAAATGGGTTTTATCCAGTATAAATGGAAAATATGCTGATATCGTAGATGTAGAATTAGAATGGTGTGCACCTATCGACTGGATTAAGCCAGCCAGAATATGAGTTAATATTTTTATACTTTTCTTCAAGCAAGCCTTTAGTTTATTACTTTTAAAAAATTTTTAAAATCGCTACATTTTTTTGTTGACTTTGTTTTTAAAATCGCTACATTGGTATCCATAAACCACGCACAAACAATCGCCAAGAGGCGTTAGGGAGGAAAAATTATGGATAAGCCAATTCTTATTAATTCCAATGAAATTTTATTAGTTTCCTACGATGATAATCAAAACATTGCAGAGTCTGGACCACTTGATGCAAGCCAAATTCTAAGCATTGTTGCTGAGGTAGATGATGCAATCCAAATCTTTCGTATAAATCCTTCTGAGAATAATTGTGAAGATATCTCTGAAGAGATTGCAGACGCATATGTCGAAGCAAATATTGAACATCTCGATGAGGATAGTGAGGTTCATTATTTTATATGCGAAAGTGCTGTTTACAATAAACTTTTAGGCGAGAT
>NZ_JBHILZ010000045.1:0-2831 GCF_042193725.1 Bartonella sp. OT172YNZD
TGGCTAGAGCCATTGATTGGTGAAATAACCGTCTTTAAGGTAGGTCTTGTCGCACTTGGTTCGTTCATTTTTGGTCCACTCATTGCTGCATTAGCAGCCGTGGGAGCAGCGTTTGTCACACTAGGCTATACTATCATGACGACACCGATTGGTTGGCTAATTGGTGGCATTGCAGCTCTTGTAGGCGCTGGATATTTGCTCTACAAAAATTGGGACAAAATCAATGGCTGGCTGCTTACATCACTAGCCATAGTGAGCGCCGTTTTTATCAGGCTTTCTTTCGCTCTTTCAGGACCAGTGCTTTCAGCCTTCACTTCTGTTGGTTCTAAAATTACCGGTCTGGCTGCAAATCTTGGAAAATCCCTGCTCTCAAAAATAATCGCAGCAGATAAAGCTTTTATGAGATTTTCTGCTACTCTGGGAAGGTCACTGCTTTCAGCCATAGGTTCGGTTAGTGCAGCTTTTGCTAGTCTTGCTAAAACTCTTGCAAGAACGCTATTTTCAGCTGTAGTCTCGGCTTCTTCCGCAATTGCTGGTCTTGCTGTAACTCTTGTAGGTTCACTCATTTCGGCAATAACTGCCGTTAGTTCTGCTTTTATATCGCTTGGTGTTGCTATTATGACCACACCTATCGGTTGGATCATTGGTGGCATTGCAGCTCTTGTAGGCGTTGGATATCTGCTTTATAAAAACTGGGATACGGTAGTAAGCCTCATAAGCAACTTGTGGAATTCTTTTGCGAGCTTATGTAGTAACGTTTTCAATAACCTCTTTACGCTCTTTAAAAACTTTTCACCACTCTCTTGGATAGCAAAAGGAATCAATGAACTCATTAAATGGTTGCTTGGCGTTGATTTAATAGAAGCAGGAGCTAATCTGATTAACGGGCTTTGGGAAGGTATCAAAAGCAAGTGGCAAGCCCTATCCGAATGGTTTAGCGGCATGATAAGCAGTTTAACCAGCTGGATGCCTAATTGGATGAAAGAAAAGTTAGGCTTTAATGTTTCAATCAATAAGACTTCAACCCAAACCATTAAAACCTTTACTGAAGAAACCAATGCTCGAGCAAAAAAAATGCTGGATACAGCAGTGGTTACAAATACCCCGCCTGAAAAACGCAAGAGTGGCTTTAATACAGGTGTCATTGAAACAGGACAAATGCAGGCAACAAATGCAAAAGTGGCTGCCTTCAAAGCTCCCAAGCCCATTACGGTTCACAAACCCGTTGAAGTAGACGCCCGCGTAACCATTACAAATCTCAATATTTCAGTACCAAATGGTCTCAAGGACGAAATCAGAGACGCTGTCAATAAAGCACTTGAACACTATGCAAAACAGCAACGTTTAGCCATAGCCTCTAGCCTTTCGGATTAAACACCATGATGTTAGCTTTAGGTGGTTTTATTTTTTCGATTGAAACAGCAGCTTATCAAACACTTGATATGTCTTATGGGGTTCCATGGGTCGAGCAAGGGCGATTGGGGAGAAAGGCGGCTCTTCAATTGCCAGCTGTTGCAAATGCGGAATTTTCTTTAGCAGGCGTGATTTATCCAGATTTCAAAGGTGGTCACAGACAGCTCGAATATTTACGACAAATAGCGCATATGGGACCTCACATTCTTGTGAGCGGTCAAGGCAAAATCTTAGGTAAGTTTGTCATTCTTTCTGTAGAGGAAAAACAAAGCGTTTTTCATCATAATGGCACCCCCAAAAAACAAGAATTTACGATAAAGTTGAGAGAATATGGTGAAGAGCTATGAGTGATCTTTACGTAACAAAAGAAGGCGATATGGTTGATGCCATTTGCTGGAGATACTATGCAAAGGGTCAACAAGCCCTTGCTGTTGAACGCGTTTATGCAGCAAACTTTGGTCTTGCAGACTATGGACCCATCTTAAAAGCAGGCATCACAATCGTTTTGCCAACCCTCCCCTATCCTAAAACCACACCGGTAATCAGAATTTGGGGTAGCCAATCATGAAACCTTTTTGCACAGTGATGGCAAATGGAGAGGATATCACAAGAACGCTCATGGACTATGTTTTGTCGATTGAAATTACGGATGAAGCAGAAGACAAAAGTGATCGTATCACTATAGAGCTTGATGACCGTGCGCGTGACAGTGATAACGGCTTTCTTGATATTCCTCTTATCGGAACAATCATTTCTGTAACACTTGGCTATGAAGGCGGGAAAAACCGCGATATAGGAGCCTATCTGATAGACGAAATCTCTGTGAGCAGCCCACCACAAAGCTTAAGTGTGACAGGGCGCGCTGCGTCAATGAACACATCTTATAGAACCCCTAAAAGCCAATCCTATCACCAACAAACCCTTGGCAGTATTGTTCAAGAGATCGCAGAGCGTAATGGCTATACGCCTAAAGTTGATCCTTCTCTTGCAAAAATCGTTGTGCGTCACATTGACCAAACAGCTGAAAGCGATATGGCTTTTGCTACACGCCTTGCAGGAGAATATGATGCGGTAGCAAAACCCGTTGATGGCAAACTTGTGCTCGCCAAACGGGGTGAAGGCAAAGCCATTACCGGTGAAACACTCCCTATTGTCGTCATTCATGAGAAACATTGCACCTCTTGGGATTTTAAATACAGCGCACGGGATGAAGCAGGTGCAGCCAATGGCTTAGAAACAGATGTAGGAGACGACCAAAAAGCCGCCGCTGATGCACGAGAACCAGAAGAGATTGATGATGATGAAAACTTTATCCATATGGATGACAGTGATAGAGCAGCACCATCATCATCTGAATCGGAAAAAGCAGAAACAACACCTGAGAAAGGAGAAGAAGACAAAGAGAAAAAAGGCGGTGT
>NZ_JBHILZ010000046.1:0-2491 GCF_042193725.1 Bartonella sp. OT172YNZD
TAAAGCACATCACAAGGACGCAAACGGTGTTGTTGTTCGTAAGTACCGTAAATCTCATCATTATATTTTTCGTCTGCGATCTCGTCTAAAAGTTCTTGGTAAGCATCACTTTCGCGTACAAAGTCATGAACTTTACTATCCTCATGGAGATGTTCGATATTTTCTTTTACATATACTTCTGCAATTTCTTCAGAGATATCTTCACAATTATTCTCAGAAGGATTGATGCGAAAGATTTGGATTGCATCATCTGCCTCATCAATAATTTTTAGAACTTGGCTTTCATCCAGTGGTCCCGACCGACCAATGTTTTGATCATCATCATAGACAACTAATAAAATTTCATCGGAATTTATAAGAATTGGCTTATCCATAATTTCTCCTCCCTAACGCCTCTTGGCGATTGTTTGTGCGTGGTTTATGGAATATATATAATACGCATAATGCATACTTGTCAACAATAAAATATGCGTTATGTGTATTTTATTTTTAACGGTATAAAAATCTTGTAAGAAGATTTTTTCTAAATGACGATTCTCATGAAAGGGGAAGGTGAATGGTTATGAAAACAATAAAAAGTGATATAGAATTAGATAACAAAATAATGCATCTGGTTTCTACATTTAGTAATGAAAGAAAAAAAAGCTTTTATTTTTTTTCTTCTGCATGCAGGCGATTTAAAAGGTGAAGAATTGTTTCTTTATCTGGTTGAGTTGTTTTTTGCAGTAGATTAATAATTTGCTCATCAACAGTTTGTTTTGTGGCAGGAATTGGAAAGGAGGGGCCTTCTCCCTCTCCAGTTAATAACCATCCTTCACTAATTCTAAATGCTTTTGCATATTTCGCAGATGCCCGTGATATTCCTCTTAATCCTTGTTCGTGCTGTATATAGCTAGAGTAGTTCCAGCCAAAATATCTAGCTGCTTCTTTAGCACTTCTAAAACCACGCGCTAAACGCGCTTTTATTAATCTAGCAGATTGGTCTATCGTGTTACTAAGCATTTTTATCTCCTTAATATATTCATATTGCATATAATTGGTATGCATTTCGACTTGACTTTTAAGTACTCATAATGCATATTATTTTTTATGGGACAAATAGCAGTAAAACAGTTACGTAAAAACCTGAATTTAACTCTGAAAGAAATGGCAGCACGGTTAGGCGTCAACAAGTCAACAGTATGGCGTTGGGAAAAATATGGTGTTCCTTCAAGAGGAGCCGTTGCATATCTTCTCGAAGCGTTATGGAATGAACAATCTCCTCAAACGCCTTCTTTTGTCAAGGATTCCACTGTTTGCATGAAGCCATGTGAACAAAATGAAATGACGAAGCTTCAATATGAAGAAAAGAATGAACAGCAACAGCACCATTCACACTCTTAAACAGGCAAAAATAAAGAGATCAAATTAATAGATTACGCGCCACCATACGCGCACATATAAATAGGCAACAGCCTTAAGGGGGGGGATTATGATCACTCATTTATATTTAATAAAAAAAGGGGATGCGCATGTCTAATGGTATGCCATGGATAAGATTCCATTTGTATGACTGGATAAGTGGTACAGATGGAATGACGTTAGAGCAAAGGGGCGCTTATATGACGCTTCTCGTTCGCATGTACGATAAAAAAGCACCAATTAAAGAAGATTTTGAAACGCTTGCACGTGCTTGCAATTGTTCGTAGAAAAAATTTGCAGCTATTGTCGAATACTTAATGAGGAATGATAAACTTGTTGAGACAGATAATGGATTGTGGAATACGCGCGTTGAAGAAGAACTAAAAGATTTTTCTGATAAAAAAGAGCACATATCGCAAGTTCGTAGTGAGGCTGGTAAAAAAGGTGCACAAGCAAAAAATAATACAAAACAACATGTTAATAATTTTGCTGAAGCAAATGACAAGCAAAACGTTTTTTTTGCTGAAGCAAACGCTAAGCAAAATCAAGCTATAAAGAACCAGAATAAGAATATATATAAAAAAACTAACACTATCGTTTTAGCAAAAAAAGAAATTGGTTCTGAAAGTTTAGAAACAAACGAACAGGTTCATGAGCCAACAGAGGTTGCTGCTGTTGAGACCACATCAGAACAAATCACAACCTCATCAGACAACCAACCTCCCATTCACAAGCAAGAAAACGTTTCCCAAAAAGCAAAACGAGCGAAAGCTAATCGCGATTGTCAATTGCCTGAGGATTTTGAACCTAATTTGCAAGACGCAATCGATAAAGGCTTAACCCATGATGAGACGCTGTTAGAATTTGAGCGGTTCGCAAATCACTGGATAGCAAATCCAGGTAAAAATGCAAACAAACGGGATTGGCAAAGGACTTGGTACAATTGGGTCACAAGCCCTATCGGAATGCTAGCAAAGAAAAAAGCAAGATTAGAACAGGAAAAACGGTTAGGTGGTTATCATGGCAAATTCCCTCAGAAAACTTTCACAGAACAGCTTGCAGAAGGCTTCAACGAACTCAGAGATCATCT
>NZ_JBHILZ010000047.1:0-2118 GCF_042193725.1 Bartonella sp. OT172YNZD
CCTTCCAAAGCTTTTGCTTTTGGTGTTAATTCGGCAATGGTGTTATCCTTCTGCTCTATTTGGCTTTGTAAGTGATTCAAAACACCAAGTAATGCTTCGGGTTTGGAGTAGTCAACTTGTGGTGTTGTTACTTGTTTCAAAAGCCGTTCACATTTGATAAAGTATTGACGTGCTTCATGTCCTTTGTCATTACGCTCGATCATGGAAAGGTGTTTAGCCATGTCTAATGTAATGTGGTATTCCTTTACCTTTCCACCGTTTTCTAAATTTTTAGAAAGCGTTATAAAGTTTATATTTTCCAGAAACTTACATTCTTTAATGCGGTTTTTAATCCAGTCTGCAAACTTTGATGTAATTCCTAAAAATGCATGCAAATCACGCGCGTTAACAGTTTGAACAGTCTCTTGATCAATGACCTGTTCTTTAATTTCTATAAGAGTGTTCATGATGAACTCCTATTGGTTAGACGTTTTTGATTGACACTCTAGAAGAGTGCCGGGCGCTCAAAAACACGGCCAATAGTCCGTCGTTATGCTTTCCCCATAAGGGTATTGTATAGCACAACCACACCCGACAAAGTCATTATATGCGTGTAACATACAACGAGTCAAAGCCTTTAATGTGCGGAGAAGAGATTGTTTCGGCAATCTATCCGCTATTGGTTTAAGGTGTTTTTGAGGCACCTGATTCGATTATTCATATTGTTGCTACATTGTCAAGTGGCAATGTAATGTTTTTATAAAAATAATCCGTTAAGTCCTTAGGTCGTACTTCAAGCATCTTTGCTGCTTCAATAAGACCGAACAAACCATCAGAACGCTTTAGACCTTCCAAAGCTTCAGCTTTTGGAGCTAGTTCTGCAATAACATGATCTTTCTGCTCAATTTGACTTTGTAAGTGATTCAAAACACCAAGTAATGCTTCGGGTTTGGAATAGTCAACTTGTGGTGTTGTTATTTGTCTTTCCAATTCTTGCCAACGGTCAATGATTTTAGCACGTAAAGCAGTACTGTAACCAGATACGAGAATTAAACATTCACGCTTAGGTAAGTTATAACAAGGGCGGCTTTCACCTTTTGCATCAACGTAAGTACCGATAAAATCAACCAATCCAAATTTGGAGCCGTTAAGTTCTTCAAGCATTTTCTTGATATCACGCATAATATGTGCGTGCTGCTTTTTACACAAATCAGCAATTTCACGACTAGACATAGTCCGAGTGGTAGCACTATTAGCAGTGCTTTCTTTAGTTTCTATGAGATTGTTCATAAAGAACTCCTTGCTACTTAGAGGTTTCTTATTGACACTCTACAAGAGTGTCGGGTGTTAAGAAACACGGTAGCAAGTCCGCCGTTATGCTTTTCCCAAAAGGGTATTTTATAGCGTAACTACACCCGACAAAGTCATTATATGCGTGTAACATACAATGAGTCAAAGCTTTTTAATGTGCGGAAAACTGATTATTTCGACAATCAATCCGCTTGCTATCAAGGTGTTTCTTAGGCACCTGATTCGATTATTCATATTGTCGCCACATTGTCAAGTGGCTTCTGAGATTTTTTGCATTTTTGCTAATTTGACTTATCTGTCTTCCTCATCCATATGGATAACGCCTTCGCCTTCGTCGTATGCATTGGGTGGGGCGTTTGGGTCAAGGGTATCATCTTTGTCTGGTGTGGTGTTTGCAACGTTTCCAGCTGTGTTTTCTTGGGCTTCATCAAAAAGCTCGCAATCTATTTTTGTAGTGTAACCACCCGTTTTATCAAGTTTGTGCTTAACACTTTTGATACGCCATTCTGCTGGAATATAGGGGCGGAAAGGGGGCTCTTGAACAAGCTTTGCTTCTGCTTGTACAAAGGGATCACCACCAATATCACATGAGAAAGAAGATTTCCCACGCGATGATTTATTGCGATAAGCCGCAATGGCTGCAACAGCTTCTGATTGATTGTGGTAGGTATATTTGAGTTCATGAAACGGTGGTTTGCCAACCTTGACTTCCTTTTTTTCACCAGTACGGATATCATGATAGTTTGCAAGTACACCGCCTTTTTTCTCTTTGTCTTCTTCTCCTTTCTCAGGTGTTGTTTCTGCTTTTTCCGATTCAGATGATGATGG
>NZ_JBHILZ010000048.1:0-2044 GCF_042193725.1 Bartonella sp. OT172YNZD
TTAGGAGGACTAATTGATATGAAATGGGGTATCATAGGTCTAAATTTTGACAGATGGGGACAGGAGCATCGGCAGTAATGCTCTAGGGTTGATGAAAAGAGAAAAAACAGAGATTTATAGAATAATTGATGGAGAATAATCGATGAAAACCTATACCTTAGATGATGTTACAGTATTAGTTGATAAATATGAAGGTGATATTGTTAATTTTGCTAGCAAAGATAAGGAGGTTGATGATCTCGTGATTGAAAAGGCGGAGAAAGCTCTCGGTTTACAATTCACATCTTCCTATAAAGTTTTTTTAAAACATTATAAAGGGGGAGACATTGCTGGTTATGAAATTTATAGGCTTTATAAGGAGTGTGGAGAAGATATTCCTTTTGATGACATTGTTTGTCAAAACTTAAATAATAGGAGAGATGGTTTTGCAACACCAGAACAACTTGTCGTGTGTGACGCTGATTTTGGTGAAACCTTTTATTTTGATTATACGCAGTTTCGGGATGGTGAATGCCCACTCTATGTCAGGCTTCCATCTGAAGATTGCGAATATTACGCCAGTAATTTTTATGAATTCCTTTGTAAAAAAATTAAAGAATACGTAAGCGATGAGATACCTGATGGTGATCAACCGATTGAAAAGACTGAGAACACTCCCACTCCGCAACCTATCCCTTTTTACAAGCGTTTTTGGAAAAAACTATGGAAGAGGTGAAATTGATAGGGGAAATATGAAGCGTTTATAATACAGACCTTACAACTGTTTAGGGGGGTGATATTGTTTACCCAAACTTAAATGATAGAAAACAAGGTTTAGCAAAACCAGAACAGCTCGTTATGAGTAGAACAGATTTTGGTGAAACCTTTTACTTTGATTATTCTCAGTTTCGGGATGGTGAATGCCCACTCTATTTTGAGGTAATATCTGGAGATCCCCTTTATTACGCCAGTAATTTTTATGCAAAAGAATGAAGGCTAATCTAGAATAGCTTTGTTTTTTATGAGTTAGGCTCTTCCAAGAATGTTCTCAGCATTGTCTCGTCGATGTTAACGGCGGGCTTAACCAGCCAAGTAACGGAAATGGCTGGTGTTGGACAATCTTTGCCTAAAACGGCTCCTTTTGTCGATCGTATCGCCAGTGAAGCGGAAAAGAACCTGATCAAAGCCGCCATTGGCACGAGCGTTCAAACAGCTCTTGAAGGTGGCTCTCTTGACAAGAACTTTTTTAACAATCTGCGCATCGCCCTGTCTGATACGGTTGGCAAATCATTGGCAGAAGAAATCGGTACTGCCAAGGCAGAAGGCAAAATAGACACGGTCACACAAATCGTTGCCCATGCTGGTCTTGGCTGCTTAAAAGGCGCTGTTGCGAGCGGCGCTTGCTCTGCCGGTGCTGTTGGCGGGGCTGTGGGCGAAGCCACAGCTATGCTCCAGTTTCAATTGTGGGTGCAAGGCATTGTGAAAGAGGAAATGGGGGACCTAAACGGGCGCACCCCAACTGCCGAAGAGCAAGCCCGCATCACTGCCAAGATTGATGCGCAGTTTGCTGACTTTAGAGACCACACCATTGATGTCGCACGGGCTGCTGGGGGCGTTGCTGCTGCCCTTGCCGGTGGCGATGTTGATGCCGGTGCCGATGCCGCAGGCAATGCCGCTGCTAATAACTACCTCAGCAGTGCTCAACAAGCTCAGATGAAGAAAGAATTAAAGGAGTGTCCTGACCTTTTATGTGAAGCAGAAGTGTCTGCGAAGTGGTCTGCGATTAGTACAGGGCAAGGTATAAGCTTTGGGGCTGGTATCGTAGCTGGTGTACCGGCTGAATTATACGATACGGTTGATGGCTTTGTGCAAATAGCCAAACATCCCAAAGAGACTTTGAAAGCGCTCAAGGATTTGTTCACCAGTGGTGAGATTTTGTCGACAATTGGTCGAACCCTTGGACAGTCCTATGTAGATCGCATTAATAAGGTGATCAACCGATTGAAAAGACTGAGAACACTCCCACTCCGCAACCTATCCCTTTTTACAAGCGTTTTTGGAAAAA
>NZ_JBHILZ010000049.1:0-2025 GCF_042193725.1 Bartonella sp. OT172YNZD
AAGAAGGACAGTTTGCAATTATTTTATTTCAAGTCATTATACTCTACAAGAAAGGATTTATGCTCGTATTTCAAACTGATTTTTAAATTTAAAAACGCAGCCACCAAGATTTATTAGTGTCTAAGATCGCATTTATTTATGTTGGATGCGTTTTTGAATTAATATTTAAAGTGCACTCTTTAACAGCATAAAAAAATCATCACTTACAATAGGGCAATCATTTTTTTTAAACTTATGCTCTTTATAATCAGTAATAGGCTTTTACATGCCAATATTACCAAAACGATTTTTGAATTTAGAAAGACGACCGCCACGGTCTACAAGTGTTTGGGAGCCACCTGTCCATGCTGGATGCGTTCTTGGGTCAATATCTAGATTAAGAGTATCGCCTTCTTTTCCCCAAGTAGAGCGCGTTGTATATTGGGTTCCATCCGTCATAACAACGGTAATTGTGTGATAGTTGGGATGAATATTCGCTTTCATGCGTAAAAACCTTTTGCGTTTATAGAATGAAATAGCACTTGCTTGATTTTTTTAAGTGCGCTTCCTTTGTCTTTTTGATACATTGATTAAAGTATTTATTCCTATAACTGAGCACGCATAAAAAAACAAGTGTTCAAGATGCATCGTTGTATCAAGTGTTATAAATTCAATATAGTGAGCGAAACCTTATGAATCTCTTCAATCATTCAGAAAAATCTACAAAGTCTTCCCCTAGAAAATCTTCATTCTCTTCGCTTGCAATTTTTTTTCCTTATCTTTTGCGCTATCGTTGGTTGTTTATCTTTGCTTTTCTAGCGTTATCTGTTGCTGCTCTTATCACATTAGCTTTGCCTGTGGCTATCCGCCAAATGTTTGATCATGGGTTTTCTACTTCAAGCCATGGACATATTAATTTTTACTTTGGAATTTTGTTTATCTTAGCCTTGTTTCTCGCATTTGCTTCAGCAGCCCGTTATTACTGTGTTATCACATTGGGAGAACGGATTGTTGCCGATTTACGGCGTGATGTGTTTATTCATATTATGAAACTTTCTCCTGCTTTTTTTGATCGGTCGCATTCAGGAGAGATTGTTTCAAGGCTACTAACAGATACCACACAAATAAAATTAGCTGTGGGTTCTACCGCCTCTACTGCTTTGCGTCAGTTGATTATAGTGATCGGAGCCGTTGTGATGATGGTGATTACCAACGCTAAATTGTCTTTGTTGGTTTTGGTTGCTATTCCTGTTGTGGCCATTCCCTTGGTGGTTTTTGGGCGTAAAGTTCGTGCGCGTACGCGTGCGGCACAAGATCGTCTTGCAGATGCCAATGCTGTTGCTACAGAACAGGTAAGTGCTATTCGCACCGTGCAAGCTTTTACTGCAGAAAAACGCGTTGCAACACGTTTTTCACAATTGATAGAACGTGCTTTTCAAACAGCACGTGCTTCTGTGATCCTGCGCTCCTTTTTTACGGGTTTTGCAATTTTTTTGGTTTTTAGCAGTGTGGTTGCTGTTTTATGGATTGGGTCGCACGATGTTTTGAATGGAACGATGACAGGCGGGACATTAGGGCAATTTGTCCTTTATGCGGTTTTTGGAGCTTCTACTTTTGCGCAATTATCGGAATTGGGAGCAGAGTTAATCCAAGCAGCAGGCGCTGCTGAGCGTCTTTCCGAATTGTTACAAGAACAACCGACTATTGTAGCTTCTAAAAATCCTTTATCATTAGAACAACCTGTTCGAGGCGAACTTGTTTTTGATCAGGTTGATTTTACTTATCCTTCTAGACCACAAGAGAAGATTTTACGCTCGCTTTCGTTTTCTGTGAAGGCAGGCGAAACGGTTGCTTTTGTTGGGGCTTCAGGAGCAGGAAAAAGCACCATTTTTTCTTTGATCCTTCGTTTTTATGACCCGATAAATGGAACAATTTTGTTGGATAGCATGGAAATTAATCGCCTTTCTTTGCAAGATTTGCGCAGCGCAATTTCCTATGTTCCACAGGATGTCGCCATTTTTGATGGAACATTGCGTGATAATATTA